>DOLC01000042.1 GCA_003509545.1 Peptococcaceae bacterium | reverse complement strand
TCTGATGTTTTTTTTTTTTAATGATACGGCGACCACCGAGATCTACACTCTTTCCCTACACGACGCTCTTCCGATCTCCCGAAAATAACTTCTCTCCAGGCCGGCATTGTTTTTGCTCGCATGCCGGCCCGTTGTTTTTATCCCTTTGCTGGTGCCGCACCACGGGCACTTCCCTGTACCTGCCGCCCTTGCCGCTCCGGACTACGATTGCCCCGCGCCTCTCGCCTATATTCACGTCCTCCAGCCTCAATGAGACTGCCTCCGACACCCGCAGGCCGCAGGAAAGCATCAGCCTTATCAGGGCCGCGTCCCTGGGGTCTCTTTCCCTCTCCACTTCCCAGAGGAGCCTGTTCACCTCGGCCCTTTCCAGGGCCTCCGGCACCCTTATGGCCTCCGGGATGCCCTTGGGGAAGTCCGGAAGCCTGGGGTTCAGGCCCTGGTCCACGCACCAGGAGAGCCAGGACTTCAGGGCCTTCATGCGGCGGTTGACTGTGTTGGGCCTGAGGCCTTTGGCGTTCCGCATCCAGCCCTGGTACTTGCGGAGGTCCATGCTGGTGATTTTCTCGGGGCCCAAGTCTTCCCCGAACGTCCCGGCGTACCACCAAGCGAAGGCCAGGAGATCCTTGCGGTAGCCGGAGAGGGTGTGGGTGGAGGAGCCGGTCTCCGTACGGCCTTTCTTTGAAATGTGGCCTCATTTATGCTATAATGTAGCTACTAGAGGTGATTTTATGGAGGCGGGTATCAGAGAGGTCAAGAACCGTTTTAGCGAGTACCTCAGGCGCGTGAAACAAGGGGAAACCCTCCTTATTACCGAACGCAACATACCCGTTGCTAAGCTGGTTCCTATTAGAGATAATGAACAGTTACCTATTTTGACCCTGATGGAACAGGGAATAGTTTCCTGGCGTGGAGGGAAGCCACAAGGAATGGCCTCACCGCCAGCGATCCGCAGTACTGCTTCTATTGCAGCTTTGGTTGTAGAGGACCGTCGATGATCTGCTACTTGGATACCAGTGCCCTGGTGAAGCTCTACGTCCGGGAACCAGGCTCAGAGATAGTGCGCAAGTTGGTGGACGAAGCTGCTGTGGTAGCCACCAGTAAAGTTGCCTATCCAGAAGCACGTGCCGCCCTCGCCCGGGGTTTCCGGGACGGGTTACTGGAGGAAAAGGATTACCACCAGGTCATCGCTGCTCTGCAAAACGACTGGCCGAGCTACCTTGCCTTGGAAGTATCAGATTCCCTCGCCTGGTTTGCCGGGGAACTGGCCGAAAAACACCGCCTTAGGGGTTTTGATTCCATTCATCTCACCGCCGCAGTAACCTTGAAGACACGCGTAAGAGGCCGCGTAGTGGTAGCTTGCTTCGACGACCGGCTGTGGGAAGCTTTATGCGCTGTAGAGCTCGAAGTGGTGCCGGAAGCAAAGCCTTCTCTGTTCTTGGGCGGGTGACCTATAAAGGTTCTGGAGACGCAGGATCGTTGCGGTTCCATCGGTGCTGGCAAAAACGAAGAAGTCATGGCCGAGGAGGTCCATCTGCAGTACGGCCTTCTCCACGCTCATGGGCTTTACGGGGAAGCGTTTGACTTTTACTACCTTTTGGTCTTCACCCTCCTCTGCTTCCTCCTCTTCAGGCTGCTGGTTGACGATCCTTTCCTTTAGTTCGCTACCCTTAAGCCTTTTCTTTTTAATGAGCTTGGTCTTGTGCTTCTCCACTTGCCTCTCGAGCTTCTCCAGCACCAAGTCCACAGCACTGTGTGCGGTCTCCGCGGTTTCTTCCCCGCGCAGAATATAATCCTCCACGAACACCGTCACTTCCACGGTGTACCTGCCCCGATTTGCCGAGACGGTCACCTGGACCTTATATCTTCATCGTCCAGGAGCCTCTCCAGCTTCTTCAGCCGCTTCTCCGCATACTGGTAGAATACCTCTGGAACCTCAAAGTTCCGGCCTTGGATGACTAAATGCATTATACTCACCTCGCCTGTTTCTGAGATTTCACAGCGAAGATGCATACAATTAAACTCTCAAGCAAAAAATATTCAGACCACCGCAACGCTTTGGATTACAACTCCTCTGGGCAAGCTAAGCTATCCAAAAGATCCGGGCCCTTGCTTTAATTTTTCATGTGCTCAGGTACATCCGAACGGTTGTGGTTCTCATGCCCTTCTACGCAAACGCAGTTCCGCCCGTTCCCTTTGGCCCGGTAGAGGGCGCTGTCAACCCTCTGCGTGACGGTGTCCACCGTATCGCCCGGACGGTAGCCCGTCACGCCGAAGCTGGCCGTCACCCGCCCCACGCCAGGGATCTCCATTTCGCTCAACCTCTCCCTCAGCTCCTCTGCGAGTATAGCCGCCCCTTACACCCCGGTATCAGGTAGGAGTATGACGAACTCCTCCCCTCCCCAGCGGGCGAGACAGTCTGTCTTCCGCAACCGCTCTAAAACTTTGACCTAATAAATCCATTTCTTTTTTATGTTCCCGGTGCTCAAAACAAATAGCGCCAAACTAAACCCGATAAGAGCCAGGAAACTTATAAAAGGCGACATGTGGCCATTACCATTAATGGCGGACTTCAATATGTCGGTTCCGTAAGTGAGCGGGGCAGCATACGAGAATGGCCGCAAAATCAGAGGTAATTCTTTTACCGGAATAAATAACCCGCACAGAAACACCATGGGAAATCGGAAGAAATTAGACAAGGTCTGGGCTTCAAAAACTTCACTCACCGACACGGCAATAAACAAGCCCAGAAAAGTGGAAGTCACCGCGGTCAGGACAACGCTCATTATAGCTTGAAGCCAGTTAACCCCGGAGAGATCGACTAAAAAAAGGGCGAAAACGACCGGTACAAAAGCGTTCACAATCCCGAACAGAATGGCTCCCGTTGTCTTGGCCAGCATCAAGAGGTTCCTGGCTAGGCCAGTTAGCATATTTATTGTGCTGGTCTTGCCGGCTCCATTGGGGCCCAAAAATAGCCGGAAGCATAGCCCAAGTCAGGTACCCTGATGTACAGAAAACCGTTAGGGTAAGTGATGACTTGAAATTCTCCTTCGTATTTGCCCAGGTTGCCGGGGTAAGGGATGCTGAAGCCTTCCGGCCACGGTTCCGGCTGGCCTGAAGCGTTTACATTGCACAGGGCCACTCCATCAGGGTTGGTGTCCAGGGCCGATCCTCACCTGTGTTTCCCGCTCAAGCTTTTTCATCTGCCTTATGGCCTTGGGGGAGAAAATAATCTCAAATACCAAGTTTCTTCCAGACATCTTCAGCCTTCACGCCTACAACCGGAGTGATACCCAGCACCTGCTTTAAGATTAAAGAAAGTAGTCCACATCGGAACGTAAACGAGGCGACGGAGCTGCCCCCATGAGGAAAAAGGAAGCGGCCCCGTTCAGCGTCAAGGAGGTGAGGAGGTTTCTGGAGGCCGCCGCAGTCGAGTGTTTTTTTCCCTGTAGGGGTCAAATAGGGGTCAAACGAGGTAAATTTTAAAGCCTCCCGAAACCGGGAGGCCTTGATTCTCTTTGGCTGCGGGACCTGGATTCGAACCAGGGCAACATGATCCAGAGTCATGTGTGCTACCGCTACACCATCCCGCAGCGTCCGACGTAAATTATGATACCACGGCGTGCGTCCTTCGTCAAGGCTTTGACTCCCTGACGTATCCCAGTTTTGATCCCAGGCCTGTTTGGCTTTCGCTCGCTCCGGAACCCTTCGCGGGCCAAACTAGCACTCGGCTCAAGGCTCCGGCAGGCTTCCCGGCAAATTCGACCTCCCGTCTCAGTTGCCGGCCTCTGGCTTCTCAAAAGCCTCGGGCCTGCCTCCGCCTTTCGCCTCGCTAAGTTTGGCTACCGCGAAAGCTTGTTCGCTCGCTTCCAAGCCTAAACAGGCCTGCCCTGCAAAAAGTGGGGATAACTCAGTTTGACTCCCCGTCGGCCCCTTTGATATTCTCCCTTATCCAGGCTATGGCCTGCTCCAGCCGGGTAATTACCCTCTCTTTCCCCAAAAGCTCTAATATCTCGAAAAGGCCGGGACCCATGGTCCGGCCGGATACGGCCAGGCGGGTGGGATGGATGAGCTGGCCGGCGGGGATATCCAGCTCCGCGGCCAGATCCCGATAGGTCTTTTCCGTAGTTTCCATGGTAAAGGCCTCCAGCTCCTGCAGCCGCTCCTTGGCCTGCTGCAGCAGATCAACTACTTCCGGCCGGGCGAAGAACTTGCGCACTCCTTTCTCTTCGTACTCCGTTACCTCGGTAAAGAAATAGCTGGCCGCGTCTGCCACTTCCGCTAAGGTCTTAACCCGGTCGCGTACGGCTTCCACCACAGCCCGGACGTAGGGATAATTCTTATCCGGCAAAGGATCGGCCACCAGGCCTCGGGCCTGCAGAAAGGGTAGGGCCATCCTGGTAATCCTGTCTAGATCGCCTTCCCTCAGATAGTGACCGTTCATCCACGTAAGCTTTTTAGTATCATAGATGGCCGCATTTTTGGAAACCTTTTCCAGGGAAAATTGGCTTATTATGGTCTCCAGGGGCACGATTTCCTCTTCTCCCTCGGGTGACCAGCCCAGGAGGGCCAGATAATTGATGATGGCCTCCGGCAGGTAGCCCGCCTCGCGATATTCCTCCACCGACGTGGCCCCGTGTCTCTTGCTTAACTTGCTGCGGTCCGGCGCGAGGATCATGGGCACGTGGGCGAAAACAGGGAGTTCATACCCCAGGGCCTGGAAGACTAAGATCTGCTTGGGGGTGTTGGACAGGTGCTCCTCCGCCCGGATAACATGGGTAATCCCCATTTCATGGTCGTCTATCACGGTAGCGAAATTATAGGTAGGCATGCTGTTGGACTTAACAATTATAAAATCATCAATGGTGGCGTTGTCAAAGGCCACCTCACCCCGTATAACATCGGACACCACCGTAGTCCCGGTGTCGGGCACCGCCAGCCGTATGGTGGGCCGCCGGCCCTCGGCTTCCAACCTGGAGCGCTCATCGGGGGTAAGATACCGGCACCGGCGGTCGTACATGGGGGCCAACCCCTTGGCCTGGGCCTCGCGCCGGCGCTCGGCCAGCTCTTCCGGGGTACAATAACAAAGATATGCCTTGTCCTCAACCAGTAGCTTTTCCGCCGCACGGCGGTACAGCTCCAGGCGTTCAGATTCCAAATACGGACCTTCATCCCAATTCAGGCCCAGCCATTCCAGGGAGCGCAGAATAGACCGGTAGGATTCTTCCGATGAACGGTCCAAGTCCGTATCGTCGATGCGCAAAATAAAGGTCCCTTGGTGACGCCGGGCGAAAAGCCAATTAAAAAGAGCCGTACGGGCTCCACCTATATGTAGACTTCCCGTAGGACTTGGTGCAAACCGGACGCGAACGGACAATGTGCTTCACTCCTCGCATATCAGTTCTCGGTACAGATCTACCAGCCGCCGGGCCATGGCAGACGAAGACAACTTGCGGGCATTTTCCGCCGCCCTCATACCCATCCGGCGGCGTAAATTCCCATCGAGAATTATTTCCTTTAGGGCGGCGGTGAACTCCTCCTCCTCCGGTGGCACCAAAAAACCGTCCGCCCCGTGTTCCACCATTTCCTTCACGCCGTAGGCGGCTACGGCCACCACCGGCAGGCCAGCCGCCTTGGCCTCGGCGATAACCAGGCCCTGGGTTTCGGTCAGGGAGGCAAAAACGAACAGATCGGCTCCCCGGTAAACCCTCGGCATGTCTTCGAAAGGGAAAGCCCCCAGGAAATGGACCGCCTCCAACACTCCCAGGCGCCGAGCCTCCTCCCGCAGGTGCCCTTCCAGGGGGCCGCTGCCTACCAGGACCAGGTGGGCAAAGGGGGTAGCCTGCCGCAGGCGGGCAAAACACCGCAAAAGAAAATCCAGGTTTTTCTCTTTGCCTAGACGGCCCACGTGGAGGAGGACGACCTTCTCCTCCCCTAACCCGATCTTGCGGCGCAGCCAGCCGGGGTCGGCCCTTTGATACTCTTCCACCACAATCCCCGTGGGCAGGGGTTCAATCCTGGTCTTAACACCGTTCTCCCGCAGAAAAGAGGCTATTTCCGTTGTAGGAGCTATGACCAGGTTACACCGGTTGCAAAAGTTTACGGCATACCACCGGACAACCTTTCGGGCTAATCCGGGGGCCAGGGGGAAGTAGTGGGCGTACTGGTCATAGAGGGTGTGGTAGGTAAAAACCAAGGGCAGCTTAAGCTTCCGCGCCGCCCCCGCCCCCAGCCTGCCCACCATAAAAGGCGAATGGACGTGGATTACATCCGGCCCAAGCCTCGCGAGCAGTTTCCCGAGCCGGGGGGCCCAGGGAATGGCCAGGGCGAATTCTTTAAAATTAGGGGCCCGTACGGAAGGGAAGCGATAGATGTGCTCTTCCGGTCCGGAAGCCCCATAGCTGGGAGCAAAAATAAACACCTCGTGTCCCGCCCGTCTCAACTCCCACGTGAAGGTCGCGATGGAGCGAACGACGCCGCTGCGGTATGGAAGGTAGCTGTCGGAAAAAAAGGCTATCCGCAAGGCAGCAGCCCTCCACCTACCCGCATTTGCTGAAGCCGCAGTTGCAAGTAACACACCCTTCCTGGTGGCGGAGGCGTGAGCCGCACTCAGGACAAATACCCTGTCTTATCAATTCCTCCTCGCTGGGCCGCTCGCTTTCCTGCCGGCAATCCTCCAGGGTGGCGCTGATTTCTCCCCAGGCCGCCGTCAAATTGGCTTCCAGATTGGTGCCGAACTCCTGCCAGTTCTTAAGCTCCCGGCCCAATACCAGGCCGATGATGTCCGGGCACGACTTGCCTATAATCCCCTTGTCCGTGGCCCGGCGCCGCAGGAAATTCGGACAGCTGACCGAGGTTAGCTGGTCGATGATGGCTTCCGGGGCAATATTGGCCCGTAAGGCCAGAGAAATGAGCCGGCTGACGCCCTCGGTAAACCCGCTGCAGCCCCCCGAGGAACCGGTGGTGATAAAGGTTTCGATAAGTCCCTTCTGATCGTAGTTGACGGTAATATACATCTTCCCGCAGCCGGTCTTAACCTGCTCTGTCACCCCAATGGTGCGTTTCGGGCGGGGACGGGGATAGGTCTTATCCCTGCCGCGGTCCCCTTCCTTGCGGTCTTTGGCCCGGGCTCCGGTCACTAGGACCTCCTCTTCCCGGCTCCCGGAGCGGTAAACGGTAACACCTTTACACCCCAGCCGGTACGCCAGCTCGTACACCTGGCGCACGTCCTCTTTAGTGGCCGTGGGAGGAAAATTGACGGTTTTAGAGACGGCATTGTCGGTAAATTTCTGGAAGGCCGCCTGCATGCGGATATGCCACTCGGGGCTGATCTCCAGGGCCGTCACGAAGACCCGCCGCATATGGGGGGGTATCTCCGTGATATCCCTCACCGAACCGATGGCCGCCACCCTCCGGATGATTTCCCGGCCCACCTCAGGCGAAAAGTTGGTCCGGATGTACTCTTCGAAAACCGGATTCACCTCTATGAGGCTCTCACCGTCCAGAACGTTCTTGGTGTAGGCCAGGGCGAAGACCGGCTCGATGCCGGACGTGGTGCCCGCGATCATACTTATAGTTCCCGTGGGGGCGATGGTGGTACACGTGGCATTGCGGCGCTTGGTGCCGCGGTAAATGCTCCTATCGATATTGGGGAAACTCCCCCGTTCCTCCGCCAGGCTCTGGGAAGCCTTGGCGGCCTCCCCCTGGATAAAGCCCATGACCTTCTCCGCCAGTTCCACGGCTTCTTCCGAGTCATAGGGGATGTGCAACTTAAACAGCATATCGGCCCAACCCATAACCCCCAGGCCGATCTTGCGGTTCCCCCGCACCATGGCGGTGATCTTCTCGATGGGGAAGCGGTTGATCTCTATTACATTATCCAGAAAACGTACCGACCAGTAAACCGTTTTGGCCAGCTTGTCCCAAAGAATCTCGCCGTTCTCCACCATGTGGGACAGGTTGATGGAGCCTAAATTACATGCTTCGTAGGGGAGGAGAGGCTGCTCGCCGCAGGGGTTGGTTGCCTCGATTTCCCCCAGCTCGGGAGTGGGATTGCCTTCATTCAACCGGTCCAGAAATACTATGCCCGGTTCTCCGTTGGCCCAGGCATGGCTGACGATCTTATCGAACACCTCGCGGGCCTTAAGTTTTTCATACACCTTATCCCCGAACTTTAACTCATAGTAATCGTCCCGGGCCACCGCTTCCATAAATTCTTTGGTCAATCCGACGGAGATATTGAAATTGGTTAATTCCTTATTGTCTTCCTTACAGGAAATAAACTCCAAAATATCCGGGTGGTCTACCCTGAGGATCCCCATATTGGCCCCCCGGCGGGTGCCGCCCTGCTTGATGGCCTCCGTAGCCGCGTTGAACACCTTCATAAAAGACACGGGCCCCGACGCCAGTCCTCCGGTGGAATGCACGGGACTATTCTTAGGACGAAGGCGGGAAAAAGAGAAGCCCGTGCCGCCGCCGCTCTTGTGGATAAGGGCCGCATCCTTCAACGCGGTAAAAATATCTTCCATGCTGTCTTCCACCGGGAGGACGAAGCAGGCCGACAATTGTCCCAGGGGACGGCCCGCATTCATAAGGGTAGGACTGTTGGGCAGGAAGTCCAAACTCACCATAAGATCATAGAACTTCCGGACGTATTCTTCCAGCTCCTCGGGCGAAAGCTGGGGCGCAAATTCTCTCTCCGCTTCGGCCACCGCCCTGGCCACCCGCAGGAACATTTCCTCCGGCGTCTCCACAGGCACACCGTTTTCCTTACGCAAATATCTCTTTTCTAGAATGAGGCGCGCATTTTCCGTTAACTCCATTATCCTTCCTCCATCTTCTTTCCAAGAAAAACATCCACATTATCTACAGATTTATCCACAATATCCACCAGATGGAGGTTATGGCAAAGGAAGGTAAACCCTAAAACAACTTCCTTCACCCACCCGGCTGGTAACCTCGATCCTTCCACCGTGGCCTTCTACTATGCGCCGGCTCAGGGTAAGCCCCAGGCCTGTACCGTGTTCCTTGCTAGTATAGAAGGCCTCAAAGATCTTTTCCAATTTGTCCGGGGGTATACCCGGGCCGTTATCCTCCACGCCAATGACAACCATTCCTTGCCCTCCTTCATGACGGGTCCATACCTTTATGTAACCTCCAGGCCCCGCGGCTTGAACGGCATTGGAAACCAAATTCAGGACAACCTGCTTAATCTGGAGGGGGTCGAGGAACAGGAGGGGCAGATTCTCTTCCTTGTGGAACTCGAGTAGAACTTCGTTCATGAGGGCTTCCTGCTCGGCCAGGAGCAGGGCCTCGGATACCACTTCGTTAATATCGGCTATTTTAAGCTGCGGTTGAGCCGGCCCCGCCAGGGACAAGAATTCCTTGATAATGGCATTGATGCGGTCCAGCTCCTCGATCATTATCTGGAAGTACTCCTGCTCCGGCCCCCGGCGGTCGTATTTCCCCTGCAGGAGTTGTAGAAACCCCCGGATGGATGTGAGGGGATTGCGGATCTCATGGGCCATTCCCGCAGCGAGCTCCCCCACCATGGCAAGCCTTTCCCTTAGGTAAGTACGTTCGTCTATGCTACCCACGGAGTCGCCCATAGTTTTCCCCCCTGAGCCTGCCATCCTAACCCAAAATAGTTCCACAAAGAAAAGGCTTTTTCCTGCCGTCCCTCCTGCCAAAACTTATTTTAACCTTACCCTAAGGGTACGCAAACGATTAATAGCCGCCGCAATTTCCTGGGCCCGGGGGCAGGCGTAATCTCCAGGGTGCTGCCCGTAGAAGGGTGATATAACATCTAAGCCCTTAGCCTCTATATCCTGCAGCACCATGTTTATTAGCTCCCGCAACGTACGCCGGTTGTCGCAGTACCGCTCGGCCAGGTACCGGATGATGTCACCGATGGCCCGGGTTTGAGAGGGGTCTACTAGCTGCTCCACGTAAGCGAGATCGATGTCCTCATACCCGAAGGTGATCTCGTCCACCCCGTGGGCCTTAATCTTGGTCTTACCCCTGCGGGAGGGGTTGAAGCTCTCCCTTAAAGGCACTCGGTGATGGACGCCGCCGAACTCCCCTCCCTCCTCGCGGCGGTTGGTGACCAGCTGCCCGGCGATCTCCTTGGCCTGGCCGGTGACGTCCCGCGGCCGGTAGGCATCCATCATAATAACTGTATCTGCTACATCGAAGTAATCCCCCGAGCCCCCTACTACGATAATCGTAGATACGCCCATTTCTTTCAGCTGCCGGACCCTGTCGATGAAAGGAGTAATGGGCTCCTTTTCTTTAGCCACCAGGCGCTGCATACGCTCATCCCGGATCATGAAATTAGTGGCGCTGGTGTCCTCATCCAAAAGCAGCAGGCTGGTACCTACTTCCAAGGCCTCGATAATATTGGCCGCCTGGGAGGTGCTTCCGCTGGCATCCTCCGTAGAGAAGGAGGTAGTGTCCTGCCCGAAGGGGAGGTTATTGATAAAGGGGCTGATATCCACCTTTTCCACACGCCGGCCGTCCTCCGCCCGGATCTTGACGGCGTCCGCCACCGTGACCACCCGTTCCCGGCCGTCGCCCGGGACGTGGTTGTATACCCCGCGCTCCAGGGCCCGCAGGAGGGTGGACTTGCCGTGGAAACCGCCGCCTACAATAAGGGTTATGCCTTTAGGTATGCCCATGCCCCTTACCTTGCCAGCATGGGGCGCCTCCAGCTCCACTTCCAGAGAGGGCGGAGCCTCGAAGGGCACGGCCTGGGCGGCAGGCATGGGAAGCTGGCTTACGCCGCTTCGCCGCGGCAGAATAGAACCGTTGCCCACGAAGGCCACCAGCCCGGCCGGCGCGAGCTGCTCCCGCAAGGCCTCCTGATCTTCGGCCACGGCCACGTGATGGCGGGCCGCCTCGGCATCATGAGGCCGGCGGCAAAGGAGGCCTGCCTCCACGATCCGGGGCAGGTCGCCCAGGAGCATGTCCGCCGCCTCCCGGCCGCTAATGGTGCGCCCCCGGGCCGGAAGGCCCACGGAAAGCCGGGCTTCCACGTACTCGGGGGTAACCACCATGGCCGTCCGGGGGAGGATCTCCTGTCCGCCGCTGTCGATGGTTATCAAACCGCTCTTGCCGGTGCCCCGCCGCCGGGGGCCCAGGCCGGCAATGGCCCGGGCCACCCGCCGGGCCAGGAAATCCTCCAGGGCTACCCGGCGGATTTTCGAGCTGTAGAGATCCTGGGGCCAGGCGGCTTTGTCCTGACCCACCCGTACCCGTATCCGTGAGGGACTTGCAAAGGGATCCCCCTGGATGTAATCAAGATAGAGGGTAAAATCGCCCAGGGCATAAACGCCCGCCAGATCCTTATATGCCTTGTACCCCTTGCCGTCTATAAGGTTAAGCAAGCGCAGAAGCTGTTGCCTGTTCTCCATATCTCAGCTCAGTCCCCAACCTCGAAAATGTAAAAACGATATAGTTTTATATTAGCATTTGTCCGCGAGAATAAAATTAAGCCTCAAGCCGGTTTTTCCAGGGCCAAGTCCACGATTTTTTGAATCAAATCGGGAAAGGAATACCCGGCGGCCCGGGCGGCATCCGGCACCAGGCTCGTGGCCGTCAACCCCGGTACGCTGTTCACTTCCAGCACATGGGGGTAACGGCCTTCGACCACAATAAAATCCACCCGGGCGAAACCCCGGCACCCCAGCAGTTTATAAGCCTCCGCCGCCAGCCGGGCCGTCTCATCCTGAACCTCCTCCGGCAGCCGCGGCGGGATGAGGTGGTCGCTCAACCCGGGCGTGTACTTGGCCCGGTAATCGTAGAAACCGGTATGGGACACTATTTCGATCAAGGGCAGCACCTGGGGCTCCTCGTTGCCCAGAACGGCCGCCGTCACCTCGGGTCCCGGCAAAAACTTTTCCACCAGAACCCGGGGATCGTACTGTAGCGCCCCGGCCAGGGCCGGCTCCAATTCATCGTAGGAGCGGACGATATAAGTGCCGATGGTGGAGCCCTGGGTGGGCGCCTTTACCACCGCGGGCATTCCCAGCTCCCGGTTAATCCGGTCCAGGATGTCCGGCAGGGCCTCCTGCCGGCACTCTTCCGCGGAAAAGACTAAAAAAGGAGCCGTGGCAATATCAGCCTGTCGTAACAACCGTTTGGTGCAGATCTTATCCATGGTAAGGGCGCTCGCCAGCACGCCGCTGCCGGTATAGGGGATGCCCATTACTTCCAGCATGCCCTGCACCGAACCGTCTTCCCCGGGCTTGCCGTGGAGGGCGATAAACACCAAATCCGGCTTTATAGACAGGAGTTCGGCCGGGGTAGAAGGCGTCAGGTCGACCTTGAAAGCTTCATGCCCTTTGGTCAAAAGGGCCTGATAAACGGCCTCCCCGCTTTTAAGGGATATTTCCCTTTCGCTCGAGGGGCCGCCCATGAGAACTGCGATCTTCACGGCCGGCAGGGCCTCCTTCTAATTGCTTTCGCCGGCCGATAGCCGGCGCTTCCCTGTTATTATATTCGGTCCTGCGGCCGAGATACCTCCTTGGCCCCCGGAAAAATTGCCGGGAAGCAGGCTTGCCCTGCAAAAAGTGGGGATAACTTATGGATTTAAGCAACTTGACGAGTAGCCAGGAGGCAGAGTATAATATGATCGACGCAGGGGCGTAGCTCAACTGGCAGAGTAGCGGACTCCAAATCCGTTGGTTGCGGGTTCAAGTCCTGCCGCCCCTGCCAAGCTTGAAAAATCTAGGTTTTACGGAATTGCCCCCTTCAAAAAATCCGTTGGTCCTGAAGGGGGTTTTGTTATGCCCAGAATTGCCAAACTTAACCACAGGGTTGTGCAGCGGGTAGAGGTCAATTTTCCCTATACAAAACTAAACAATCTATAGCTTTGTTAGGTACTCATTGTGCAGGTTCATCGGCCTTTTTCCTCGGCCTCCCCGACGGCTACCTCCGTCACCGTCTGGCCAGCCCGGCACCCCTGTTAAACAGGGGAGACCTACATTTTCCGCGGCTTCAGGCCTCTGGCTACCGGGCTGCTTCCCGGCGTTTTCCGTCCCCTCTGTCCCTCATCGGGTTTCCCCTCGGTCATCCGCAGGGCACATACCGGGAGGGAGAGTCACCCCGCCTACCCGCCGCCCCTTAACCCCCACCGCAGGGTGTTGCCGGACTCCCGGGAAGCCCGGCAGGGAAGAACGACAGGCTTGAAGGCTAAAACGTCAGCCCGTTCCGTTAAACATGAAGGACAGCCACTCTGTGGGCCCCCATCCTTGGAAAACCCTGTCCTCTCTTATGGCCCGCTTCCGGGCAGCCTTATAGAGCCCGAAGAGCTTGCCCCAGAGCCTAAAGGGCTTCCATCCTTCCTTAGGCGAAAGCCTCTTCAACAGTTCTCGGGGCATCCTCTCCGCAAAACCC
>DOLC01000099.1 GCA_003509545.1 Peptococcaceae bacterium | reverse complement strand
CTTTGTGTAGGGAAAATTGACCTCCTCCCAGGCGTTTTCCTTCAACATCTGAAAGTCGATCCCATGCGCTTCGGGGTGGCTGGCTGCCAGCTGTTCCTCAAACCAAATCTTTCAGCCTCCTGATGCTGAGGAGCCTGATAGGATCGGACGCCCGGGCCGTGGCAGCCTGGGCAACGGCCAGAACAAAAATGCCGATAATTCTAGCCCGTTTCTTGCTCATGCACAAACCCCCAGGGATACCCACATTATAATCTCTTCTTCGCCCTACTTAACGGACGTAGCGCACCCGATGGAAAGGCAGTGATCATTCCTGAGCATGCCTCTTTTCCTCTTCGATGATTAACCGGCACAACTCCACACATTCGTCGCAAATAGAGACACCCTCACCGCGTACCAAGTGCTTAACTTCTTCCTGAGCCTTTCCGCAAAAAGAGCAACTGGGGCTTCCTGTCGTATTGGACGTATTGGACGGCAAAAACTTCACTCCCTATCACTATTACTGTAGCCACAGGGCCAGGAAATCCTCCCAGCTGTCGCTACCACGAACCTCCTTGGTAAACTTGCTCAAATAAAACTCGTGCTCCTCTTTGAGCCGGTGGTCTTCTGTAGGATCGCTTGTTTTTGGTGGGCCGAACTTCGCGGCCAGGTAGCCCGTCCTCATAGCTAGGTCGATAAAATCCCGGTTCAACCTGGCCATCTCGGCGTAGCTATAGACGGTGTTTGCTTCCCACCGCTGCTCCAACTTCCGGACCTCTTCGGCGGTAAGTTCTATCGTGGGGATCTGGCTTACCAACATGGCTGCTACTTCCGGGGAGGCTGAGAATTTGCGGTCTCCTCTTGGGGGAGGTAGCGGCCATCTTCCTCGCGAAACGTACCGGGTTGCTCAACGTATTTCCCGTCCTGCCAGCGGTAGATTTTAAAAAGAGGTGCGGCCAGGGAGCGGGGGCGATTGCCTACGGCTATTTCCAGCGCGCCATCACCGTCGAGGTCAACCAGTTCGACCCGGTTGGCGGTGCGCTCGAAAAGCGCGGTAAACTCCCGCCCGTCCCAGGCGTAAATTCTGGTATCAACCGCATCGGCCCCGGCATCCGCCCATCGGACTTCCGGCCTGCCGTCGCCGTTGATGTCGCGTACGCTCTCAATTAGGGGAGGGGTGAATATCTGGTTTCCCAGGGCCACTTCGCTTCCCAGGGGATAGAGGCGGCCCGCCCGCCAGAGCGCGTACCTGCCGATCTCCCCGTTGCCGTATACAAGATAAATCTCGTTTTGCTGGCCGTCTCCGTCAGCGTCCAGCCTGGCCCAGCGAAAAACTCTTGTGCCTTCCGGCAAGGCAGCTACGACTTCCCGGGGCTGCTCCCAGAAAGCGCCGTTGGTGATGTCTTCCAGGGCAATAATGTCCACGATTATATACCTGCCACCTTCTTCCGGGGCTACGGTTACGACCTGGCTAAAGGCCGGGGTTGAGGGCTTGTCGCCGTAAGGGCCGAAGTAGGCGTGTAGGAGAAAGCGCTGGCTGTTGCCGCCCGGCGTCCCCTTCTCCTCTATTTCAACTGTGGTGATGGGCGTGGAGACGCCGATGATCCTGGGTAAGACTTGGTCCTTGATCTCAGGCGCCAGGTAGGCCCGCACGAGGGCGCCGTTGCGGGTCCTGAGGGCCTGAGCATACTTCTCCACCAGCTCGCGGGGGCTGGCCACCGTCCGCAGTTCACTGGTCAGGAGTTCCAGTTCCTCCCGCGCAGCGGCATCCTGGGGCTCTGTAAGAGGAGTGACCCTCACCTGGTTATTCTCCGCGTCCCACGCCACTCTGGCTCCCAGGGCCTCGGCCACCCAGCGGATGGGCACGATGGCCCGGCCGTTAACCAGTTGCGGCGCCACATCGGGCTTGATTTCCCGGCCGTTCACAATGAGCTTGATAGGACTGGCGGCCAGGGCAGTAGCAGCCATGGTAAGGGTCAGAATAGCGGCGACACCACCACCGATTAATAACCTCTTCTTCACGGAGAATACCCCCCCAAGTTATCTAAAAAACGATCATCAGCAGTTCCTTGTCCTGAAGAACAACAGGTATAGCGCGTCGGCGGAGGCCGCGGCAAGGACGATATGGGGCAACGACCACGCCCAGAAGTAGTGCCCCCAATCACCCGCTTCCCGTCAGGGCTCCAGGCCACAGAAGTAATGATCCGGTAAGTTGTATCCGGTGCCCGGCGATCAAGAAGGAGTGAAAGCATTTCCTTTTCCTGGCCGCTGGAAATATCTAAGATAACCAGGGCTGTCCCCGGCCCTTTCTCCACCTCGTCCGGAGACAACTTCTTGACCACCGAGGCTGCCTCCGGTTCTTTCCCGCCCTCTTTGCCAGCCGCCACTTGCTGGCCGTTGGGAGAAAGGGCAGGCCAGTGGAAGACCCCCTCTTTAAGCCGCTTTAGCATAAAAGACGGTCCTTCCGCTGGCTGGAGAAGATAGAGAGCCTTTTCGGTAGCTACGAGAAACTTGTCCCCCTGAGGTTGGGCGCTGAGATAAGTAGCTCTTTCAGGAAGTTGCTGGCGGAAAATTTCTTTCTGAGTCTGATAGTCGATGAGGATTACATCTTTCTGTTCCGCGCCGCAATGGGCCAGGTATTTAGGTCCCCAGGCGAAAAACCGCCGCGGGAAGAGGGAATAATTTTGCTTTACTTGGGCGTCCGAAACTGTAAACTTAAACAAGAGCCATCTGCGCTGAGGTG
>DOLC01000100.1 GCA_003509545.1 Peptococcaceae bacterium | reverse complement strand
GGCGGGCCTTTCGGCTTAAAGTGGCGAAAGTCGGGTCAGAGAACCTAGAAGCCGGGAGCCGCACCGCCGGAGCAGTAGAGGCCCAATAGCAAAACCCTAAACCCCGCTCTTCATCGCACGGCGTCCTTCACGAAATCGCTCCAGAAACTCCAGATCCTCACGTGTCAAGTCGTCAACCCCTGCCAGCGATTCCAAGTGGTGGCGCAACTCGTGCCGGACGGTCTCCCGTACCTCCCGTTCCCAGATCTTGCGGGGGCTACCTCCCAAGAGTGCCGCGAAGGAGCCGTAATAGAGTACTATGCGCCGGCCCACAAGATCGTCCCAGACATACTCCCCCAGGACAAGTAGGTCCCCGTCCCGCTTCTGGGTAGGCAGCACCACGAAGCCTCCATTCAGATCGCGGCATAGTGGAGAAGGAATCTCGTCGACCACCCTGCCCGCAAGTCGCCTGAACTCTTGAAACGAGAGGCCGTGCCGCCTAGACGCTTTCCGATCCGAACCCTTCCGTAGCGCCTTCAAGGCTTCTCTCCTCTCCTTGCGTCTTCACGCCAGTGGCTTGGTCGGCGATGTCCCAAAAATCGTGGAAATTGAAGGTGGCGGTCCCTCAGTCCCTTATGGTAAAACAAGGGGGGAAACGCAGAAAGGAGGTAACCGCCACCAATGCCAGTATACCACGATTCTACCCGACCTGGAACACCTACAAACGGTTTATCTTCTATAACCCCTGTTGCACCACCTACCTCCCTTCCTGGCACGCCCTAAAAAATAAAAAAGCGCAAGTAAAACCGGCGCTTCGATGGTTCGCTCAGTTTGGGCTATGTTGTGATAAAATAAGTAAGTTTGAATCCAGTATCGGGCAGCACAAAATAATGTTAGTTGCTACTTGGGTGCAATCGGCACCCCTATGCTGTGTCCACCCCCCAGGACCAGGGATACAACGGGCTTGGACATGCTCACCAGCATTTCGGCTATGGCCAGGCCGGCTTCCACATCACCCCCTACGGTATTTAATACCACCAGCAGGCCCTTGATGTCCCGGTCCTGTTCCACGGCTACCAGCTGGGGAAGGACGTGTTCATACTTGGTAGCCTTATTCTGGGGCGGTAGGACAAGATGCCCTTCTATCTGCCCCACGATGGGCAGGCAGTGGATCTCGCTCTTCGCTTCCGGAACGTTCATCTGCCCCAACTCCCTAATATTTTCCAGCTTCCTATTGGCGGGGCGAGCCGTCACCTGTCTCCTCTGGCCGTCGGGCTCTTGCTTAGAGGGGGGCTGTAGCGGTTGGTCCTGCATTTGGCCTACCTCCGAATAGCAAATTTAGACTCCTCCCTCTTAGTATGGGAGCCGCCGGATACAAAAATACGACCTGGAAGAAAGGCCTTTACTCCCGGCAGAGCAAAAAACAAGGCCCGAATCCGCACAGGCAGGCTCGGGCCTTGCAGTTGAAGGGGCCAGGGATATTAAAGCACCCGTCAGCCCTCGCAGTAGAAGTAGATCAGACTTCCATGATAATGGGCAGGATCATGGGGCGGCGCCGGGTCTTTTCGTACAGGAACTTGCCGAGAATATCCCTTATATTGGCCTTAATGGTTGACCAGTCGGTGATTTTCCGTTCCTCGCACTTCTCCAAAACCTGCCGGACTCTGCCCTTGGCCTCCTCGAGGAGCTCCTCGGCCTCCCGCACATAGACGAAGCCGCGCGATACGATATCGGGACCGGCCAGGATGGTTCCGTTATCCTTGTTAAGGGTCAGGACCACAATGAGGATGCCGTCCTGGGCCAGCTGCTTGCGATCCCGCAAGACGATGTTGCCGACATCCCCCACTCCTAGGCCGTCAACCAGGACTCGACCGGCGGGAACCCGGCCGGCCACCTGGCCTTTATGACGGGTAAATTCCAGAACCTGGCCGTTCTCGGCCACGAAGATATTTCCCTCGGGAATACCGAGCTCCTGGGCCAGGCGGGCGTGTTTAATGAGCATACGGTACTCGCCGTGGACGGGTACAAAGAACCGGGGCTTGACCAGGCTGATCATAAGTTTTAACTCTTCCTGGCTGGCATGACCCGAAACGTGAATCCCGGCCACGGCTTCGTGGTAAACGTCCGCACCTTGCTTGAAGAGGTGATCTACGGTACGGGCCACCAGCTTTTCGTTCCCGGGGATGGGCAGGGCGGAAATGATCACCGTATCGCCGGGGACTATTTCTACCTGCCGGTGTTCTCCCATAGCTATCCGGAACAGTGCCGACATGGGCTCTCCCTGGCTGCCGGTAGATATGATAACCGCGCGATTTTTTGGAAGGTGGATGAGCTCATCCAATTCCACCAGCGTTCCCGGCGGTATATTTAGATAGCCCAGTTCCGCGGCGATGTTCACCACGTTCACCATACTGCGGCCCGCAATGGCCACCTTGCGGTTGTATTTGTGGGCGATGGAAATCACCTGCTGCACCCGGTGAATGTTCGAGGCAAAACTGGTGACTATAACCCGGCCTTTGGCCTGGCGGATGACCTCATCGAGGGCGTTGCCCACCGTGCGTTCCGACATGGTAAAACCGGGCCGTTCCACGTTAGTGCTGTCCGAGAGGAGAACCAAGACGCCCTGTTCCCCCAACTGGGCGAATTTATAAAAATCAAAGACCTCCCCGTCAATAGGGGTGTGGTCTATCTTGAAGTCACCCGAATGGACTATGGTGCCCACCGGGGTATGCACGGCCAGGCCCACCGAGTCCGCTATGCTGTGGCTAACCCTCAGGAACTCTACGCGGAAGGGGCCCAGCTTCAAGGTGTCACGGGGTTTCACCTGGTGCAGGCGAACGCCGCTCAATCCGTACTCCTTGAGCTTGGCCTGGATGAGGGCCAGGGTCAACTTGGTACCGTATACCGGAACGTTGATCTCCCGAAGAACATAGGGCAGCGCTCCGATGTGGTCCTCATGGCCGTGGGTCACGATAATACCCTTGATCATATGCCGGTTCTCGAGCAAATAGGTGATATCCGGAATGACCACATCCACGCCGAACATTTCATCTTCCGGAAAAATCAAACCGCAGTCGATGACCAAAATACTGTTGCCGTACCGTATGACCAGCATGTTCTTGCCGATCTCCCCGAGGCCGCCCAGGGGAATAAGGGATATCCTTTGCTCGTTTTCGCCCATCAATCCACCTCCGTTTCTCAATTTGACCAATAAAAAACCGGGCGTTTACTGCCGGCCCGGTTTGTATACACCGCTCAACACCAGCTATAATTATTATAGCCTATTTCCTCCCGCCCAGCAACTATAACGCCGCGGTGACGTACCACTTTTTGCCATCAAGAAAGGATCCCCGCAGACCGGAGGACCTGGGCTATTCTTTCCTTTTCCGCCGCCGTGGCCTCCACCAGGGGCAGGCGTACCGGACCCGCCGGCAGGCCGAGCATGTTGAGGGCCGCCTTAACGGGTACGGGATTGGTGGTGACGAACAGGGCCTTGAAGATGGGGAAAAGCTCCCGGTGGATGGCTGCCGCCTGGGCTGTATTGCCTTCGACGTAGGCCCGGACCATGGCCTTCATGCTCTCCCCTACCACATGGGAGGCCACGCTGACCACCCCGTATCCACCTACGGACATAAGGGGCAGGGTAAGGGGATCGTCTCCGCTGTAAACCATAAAGCCTTCCGGGGCATTCCGCAAAATGGCCGTCACCTGGTCCAGGTCGCCGCTGGATTCTTTTACCGCCACCACATTGTCAATGGCGGCCAGTTTCAAAGTGATGTCCGCCTCCATATTGCGCCCGGTCCGGGAAGGAATGTTGTAAAGCATAATGGGCAGGGAGGTGGCCTCGGCCACGGCCTTAAAGTGACGGTACAGGCCTTCCTGGGAAGGCCGGTTGTAGTAGGGGACCACGAGCATCAGGCCGTCTACCCCCAGTTTCTCCGCCTCCCGGGAAAGTTCGATACTGGCGGCGGTAGAATTACTCCCTGTGCCGGCGATGACCACCGCCTTGTCCCCTACCGCCTCCTTGACCGCTGCGAAGAGGGCCAGTTTTTCCTCATGGGTCAGGGTAGGGGACTCCCCGGTAGTACCGGCCACCACCAGGCCGTCGCTACCGTGATCCACCAAATGGGAGGCCAGCTTCTTGGCTCCCTCTAGATCCAGCTCTCCCGTCTCCTTAAAGGGGGTCACCATGGCTGTCAGAATACGTCCCCACTTTACCAAGGACTATCACCTCCGGAAAGTTTTAGGCACTCAGTTTAAACTGGCGGTGGAGGGCCCGTACGGCTTTCTCCATATGGCCTTCGTCGACCAGGCACCAGATGGAGGTGTAAGAGTCGGCGGACTGCAATATGGGAATCTCTTCTTGGGACAAGGCCGTAACGATGGCCGCCATGACCCCGGGAACCCCGCGCATGGCGGCGCCTACGGCAGCCACCTTGGCGCAATTAGGCCGCGCCTCAACACTAAACCCCTGCTCCCTCAACACGGCCAAGGCTCGAGGGGCCGCGCTGTTGGCCACCGTAAAGATAGCTTCCCGGGGAAAGAGGTTGATGAAGTCTACGCTTATCCCTTCGGAGGCCAGGCGGGAAAAGAGCTCCCCGGCCGTCTTCTCCGCCGTCAGCTTCACCTTAAGCTGGGTCAATCCTCCCACGTTGGTGATGCCGGTAATCAGCCGGTCGCCACTGATGGGAGTGCCCCCGAAGGCCGCCTGGGAGGCCACCACCAGGGTGCCGGGATCGTCGTTAAAGGTAGAGCGGATGCGCAGGGGTATGTTTTTCTCCCTGGCAATCTCCACCGCCCGGGGGTGGATCACCCTGGCCCCCTCGTAGGCCAGCTGGCACAGCTCGTTATAGGTTACGGTCCGCAGGGTCCTGGCATCTTCCACTATACGGGGATCGGCGGTCTTGAGGCCGTCCACGTCGGTGAATATTTCCACGGCCTCGGCCTCCAGGGCCACCCCCAGGGCGGCCGCGGTAGTATCGCTCCCGCCACGGCCCAGGGTGGTGATCTCCCCGTCTGCCGAAACTCCCTGGAACCCGGCCACCACTACCACCCTTCCCGCCTCCAGCTCCCGCAAGACCCGCTGGGGCTCCACCCGCATGATACGGGCGTCGCCGAAGCGGCCGTCAGTAATAATACCCGCCTGGGCGCCGGTCAGGCATACAGCGGGCAGGCCCGCCTCCTTCAGGGCCCCTACCAAGACCACACCGGATATGATCTCGCCGCAAGAAAGAAGTAGGTCCTTTTCCCTGTTATCCACCTCCTGGCCCGCAATTAAATCCAGTAATGTGTCGGTGGCATAGGGGGCACCCCGCCGCCCCATGGCGGAGACCACTACCACCACGCTAAAGCCCTCCTGCTGCGCCTTGAGGACTTGCCGTACTACCCTTTGGCGGTCTTCGGGCTTCGCCACGGAAGAACCGCCGAACTTCTGAATGAGGACCCGCAAGGGTTCTCACCTCGCTTCTACAGTAGGCCCTCCTGGAGTAGAACCTCGGCTATCTGGACGGCGTTGGTGGCCGCTCCCTTGCGCAGGTTGTCAGCCACAACCCACAGATTCAACCCGCTCTCCACCGAAATATCTTCGCGAATGCGGCCTACAAAAACTTCATCCCTGCCGGAAGCCTGGACGGCCAGGGGATAGGCCTTGCCCTGGGGATCATCCACCACCACTATCCCCGGCGCCCGGCGCAAAATCTCCCTTGCCTCCTGCGCCGTCAGCTTCCTCTCGGTTTCCACGGTAACCGCCTCCGAGTGGCCGTTGAAAACCGGTACCCGCACGGTAGTGGCGGTAACCCTGATACCAGGATCCCCCATGATTTTCTGAGTTTCGTAGACCATTTTCATTTCTTCCTTGGTGTAGCCGTTCTCCAGGAAGACATCGATATGGGGCAGACAATTAAAGGCGATCTGGTAAGGGAAAACGGAACCCCGGATTTCCTGCTCCCCTTCCAGGACCTGCCTGGACTGCTGGCGCAGTTCCTCTATGGCCTCCTGGCCGGCGCCCGAAACCGCCTGGTAGGTGGCCACCACTACCCGCTTGATACGCGCCGCATCGTGGAGAGGCTTTAGGGCGACCACCATCTGGATGGTGGAACAATTGGGATTGGCTATAATACCTTTATGCCACCGGACGTCCTGGGGGTTCACTTCCGGTACCACAAGGGGAACTTCCGGGTCCAGCCGGAAGGTGCTGCTGTTGTCGATGACGACTGCCCCCCGGGCTGTGGCTTCGCGGGCAAAAAGTTTGCTGGCTTCTCCGCCAGCAAAAAGGGCCAGATCGACTCCTTCAAAGGAAGCCGGGGTTGTCTCTTCCACGGTATAGTCCCGGTCTTTGAACCGTACCGTCTTCCCGGCCGACCGGCTGGTGGCGAGGACTTTCAGTTTCCCCACGGGAAAGTTCCTCTCGGCCAGCACTTGCAGAAAGGTCTGCCCCACCGCACCGGTACCTACCACTGCTACGTTCAGTTCCCGCATGCTCTGGCTATCCCTCCAGACTATGAGGTTTTGGCCACCCCCTTGGCAGGAGCCAGCAAGAGAGGTTGGAGTTGCTTGCCCGCCAGGGCGGCTACGACGGTATCCACGATTAAACTCATATCGGCGATTAGGGAATTAGCCTTGTTAAAGGGGTCATCCTGCCCAAAGGGCACCCAGTAAATGTTTTTGGCATTAAGAAGCAGTCCCAGATTCTTCGCATTGGCGCTGAGGCCGTCGTTGGTGGAAATGGCTACCACCACCGGCCGCTGGTTGCGCAGCACCGCCTTTGCGGCCATCAGCACCGGGGAGTCGGTGATACCGTTGGCCAGCTTGGCCAGGGTGTTTCCCGTACAGGGAGCGATTACTAGCACGTCCAAGAGCCTTTGCGGCCCGATGGGTTCTGCCTCCACAATAGTTGTGATGGCCGGGCGGCCGGCCAGCCGTTCCAGTTCTCCCTGCCAGTGGGCGGCCGTCCCGTATCGGGTGTCTGTTTCCTTTACGGACCGGGACAGGATCGGGAATACTTCGGCCCCTCCTTCCACCAATTTCCTTATTTCCGGCACAACCTTCTCCAAAGTGCAGTAAGACCCGGTAACGGCAAACCCTACTTTTTTCCCCACCAGTCGCATTGTTACGCACCTCCGGGTAGGGTTCACAGTCGTTCCAGGCCCTCCAAGATGAAGCGGGGATACAGCCGGGCCAAGATTTCGCCGGCCGTTTGGGGGGCTACTTTGCCGGGCAACCCGGGAGCCATCACAGCCCGTTTTCCCAGTTTCTGGGCAGCAGCGAAATCCGTTCCTCCCGGCGCACTGGCCAGATCGATGATGAGGCACTGGGGCGAGGCGGCGGCGAGAACTTCTTCCGTCAGTACGGGAGCTGGCACGGTGTTGAACACCACCTGGGCCCAGCCGATGGCCGTGGGAAGTTCTTCAAAGGAAATAGCCCTCCAGCCCAGGGCCAGGGCGCGAGCCCGGTCGGCCGCTCCCCGGTCCACAACCGTAACCCTGGCTCCTATTCCGGCCAGCATATGGGCTAAGGTCAAACCCGTTCGCCCTAACCCCAGGACGAAGGCTTCGCTGCCGTGGAGGGTAACGGGCATCTCCTGGAGGGCCATCATTATGGCCCCCTCGGCCGTGGGAACTGAGTTAAGGATGGCCATTTCATCCCTATCGGCCGTTTCTTCCAGCTTCCAGCCCTTCTCCCGGGCCACCTTTTTCAATACCGGCCGGGCCACCCCCACCAGCACGAGGGTTCCGGGGGGTACCTCGTCCACCCAGCTTTCATTGAGCCGGAAGGTATGGCCGGTAAGGGTCCCCTTGATGACACCCCTCTCATCTGCGCCGGGCACCGGAAGTATGAGGACATCCACCTGCCGGACGGCATTGCTCGCCTCCTTAAACAAGAGGCAATCCTTCAGTTCCGGCAACGGCGGATATCCCGCCACGCGTACCTCGGCTCCCAGGCGAACCAGTTCCTGCATGAGGATTATTTCCCGGGCGTCACCGCCCAGTAGGGCTATCTTTATCCCCGCCAGCATCTTACCCATGCCGGAACGACCTCCTGCCTGCTGACACCTTACTACTTGCAATATATGTGAGAGCAGGACCGGAGGTGCTAATCCGGGCCTCCGGACCGGACCCGCCTGCTATAGGTCCAGGAGCTTTTCCAGGCCGAAGACCACCCCCCTCAAGTGTAAGACTTTTTCAATGGCCAGCAGCAACCCCGGGAGAAAGGCCTCCCGACTGATGGTGTCGTGCCGGATGGTCAGCAGCTGGCCGCAGCCGCCGAAGATAACTTCCTGGTGGGCCACAGCCCCGGGCAACCTCAGGCTGTGCACGTGAAAACCTTTGTGGATGCCTCCCCGTACGCCCTTCAGCCTTTCCGGAAAACCCTCTTCCGTTACCCTTTCCTGCCCCTGGGCTTCGGCCATCAATTCGGCCGTCTTTAGGGCGGTACCTGAAGGGGCATCTCTTTTTTCTTCATGGTGCATTTCGATAATCTCCGCCTGGGGGAAATAACGCACGGCCAGTTGGGCAAAATGCATCATTAACACGGCCCCTAAAGAGAAGTTGGGAGCCACCACCGAGCCCAGCCCTTTCTCTTCGCAGAAAGTATGTAGCTCTGCCAAATCCTCCGCCGGTATTCCTGTAGTCCCGATCACCGGCCTCACCCCGTGTTCCAAAGCCACGCGGGCGTTACGCAGGGCGGCCTCGGCAACCGTGAAATCCACCAGTACCTGGGGCCGGGTTGCCTCCAGGGTGGCCCTCAGGTCGGAAGTTATGGGCACCCCGGCCGGCCCCCCGCCGCTTAAAGTGCCGATATCCATGCCTGTCTTCACCACATCGACGGCACCCACTAATTCTATGCGAGGGGAAGCGAGGAGTCCTTTGGCCATCTCCCTTCCCATCTTGCCGGCTGCCCCGGTAATTACTACTCTTATTTTGTCGCGCAAACTTCTTCACCTCTTATAAAAAATAGGGGAAAACCATGAGCATTCTTGCTCCGGTCCTCCCCGGATGGACGAAGAATACTCATCTCGCTGGGTGATCCGTGCGAGGAGCGCTCCACTACCTCTCCAGGTAGTGACAGTCTGATACTTTTTCAGCACCAGCCCAGCAGCAGGGCCCGGGAAACCCTGCTGCTTCGGCGGCCAGCCCTTTCCCGTCCCTTCCTCGCTTCCCAGGCTCCAAGGCGGTACTCATGCTATGCCGCGCCTCTACCCCGCTCCGCACGAGATGAGGCTTTTTGGCTTGTTATTTGTCTTTATGCTAGCACAAATCTGCGAAGCCTGTCAACGACCTTCGAGAACTCAACACCTTTCCTTGCGTCAACCTCACCCTACCACCGCCGCCCTAGCGACCGGGCCGCCGGGAAAGGAGAAGGGGCTGGAGAAGGGCGGCGGAAAGGGCCAGCAGGGCTAAGGGGTCCACATTCCAGCCGCCCAGGCTGACCGTTTCCGGCAGACTGAGCTTGAGAAAACTTACCAACATAATCAGGGACAAATAAATACCGCCGGCCACGGCCACCAGTTCGGCCAGCGCCCGGGAAGCAGGGCTGGGCACTCCTTCCACATTTCCCGTGTTCCGATAGCGGCGCACTTTGGCCTTAAAGGCTAAATAAAAGAGTAGCAGCAGTATGCAGAGGCTGATTACTCGGCCCTCCATAACTTCCACCCCCGCTACAACATATGGGGGTGGGAATTATTCTATTACTTTTGTGTCTTCCCTCTGCATCCGGGTATACCTTACTACCAAATCGTCCAGCCTGCGGCTCAATTCCGCAACTTCCAGGCTATCCATGGGGACGCCCCGGTCGATAAGGTTCTCCAGTTGTTGACGTAATAGTTCTATCTCCCGTGCCACGCCTTCCGAAGCCTCCATCACCTGCCACCACTCTCCGGGGCATAACCGTCCCGCGAAGATAAGCCCCGCTGTCGCCGGAAGTTTTCCTCGTTCTTGGCTATATATGCCCGGTAGAGATCCTCGGCCCCGATGCCCGCCTTCAAGCACATGCTGATAAAAAAATGCAGGATGTCCACCAGCTCACCCTTTATGGCCTCGGGGTCAAGGGGCCGGGGCACCTTCCACCACTTAAAATTGACCTCTTCCAACAGTTCCCCCAGCTCAACCATGATGGCCAGCACTTCCTTCTGAATCCAGTCGGAAAGGCTCATGTCCGGCAGCCGGTGTCCAACTCTTATTTCCTCGTCCAGTTGGGCCTGGAGCCGAAACATATGTTCTAGGCGGTCCACCCTCTTCCCCCCTTTTCTCACCTTCCTACAGGCCGGCTTCCATCGCCAGGTACTGCAGGTCCAGTTCAACGTCCGGGGCCGGACCCAAGGTGGTAAGGGAGAGCCTTCGGGGAGCAAACAGCTGCCGGGCTACCCTCTGTACATCCTCTACCGTCACCTCGTTCAGGCGCTCGATGGTTTCCTCTACGGTAACTACCCGCCCCAGGCAAAGCTCCGTCCGGCCTAACCGGCTCATACGTTGGCTCACGTTCTCCTGCCCCAGCAGCAGGTTGCCCCGGATTTGGTCCTTGGTACGCTTCAGTTCTGCCTCGGTGACCCCTTTCTGCTTAATAAAGGCCATCTGCTCTAAAATCAGCCGAATAACCTCCGGGGCGCCCGCCGGGCTCGTCCCGGCGTAAACGGTGAACAGACCGCTGTCGGAATAGCCTGCATGATAGGAGTAGACGGAGTAGGCCAGGGCCCTGTCTTCCCGGACCAGCTGGAACAACCGGGAACTTACGCCTCCACCTAAAATATTGTTAAGGGCCTGCAACACATAGATGTCAGGATGGTCCTGGGCCAGGCCCGGCACACCAATGCATATCTGGACTTGCTCGGTTTCCTTAACGTTGACACTTACGGCCGCCCTTTCTTCAGGGGGACAGCAGGAAACCTCCCCTCCGGCCAGGGGGCGGCCGCCGAAGGCTTCGGCCAGCTTGTCCTCCAATTCCCGGGTCCTAAAGTTGCCGGCGGCGGCCAGGACGATGCGCCCGCCCCGGTAGTGATCCTGATAATATTTGTAGATGCCTCCCCGTTGCAGGTCCTGAATGGAACTATAGGTACCCAAAATGGCCCTCCCCAAAGGGTGACCCGGCCACACGGTTTGGGCGAAAAGATCGTGGACGATTTCATCCGGGGAGTCCTCGTACATTTTTATTTCTTCCAGGATAACCTTTTTCTCTTTAACTATGTCCTCGGGGTCGAAGCGGGAATTGAAGAACATATCGCTCAACACGTCTATCGCCAGGTCCAGGTGTTCGGCCAGCACCCGGGTATAAAAGCAGGTATATTCCTTGGTAGTAAAGGCGTTGAGGACTCCTCCCACCGACTCCAGGGCCTCGGCTATCTCCCTGGCATTCCTCCTGTAGGTTCCCTTAAAAAGAAGGTGTTCCAGGAAATGGGATACCCCGTGGTTATCATCGCTTTCGTGGCGCGACCCTGCCCCCACCCAGATCCCGAGGGCTACCGAATGGACATAGGGTATTTCTTCGGTTACAATACGGATGCCGTTGGGTAAGATTGTCTTGGAATACATCCCGGTCCTCCCCGTCTGCTCTTTTAATTGGGTCCCTTCAGGAAGCTGGATAACCATGATTCCGCCCGGATTTTCCCGGCTGCCACCAGGGGCGCAGAAGCTACCTCCTCTCCCCGGTACAGGAACTGTATGGTCCCCAGTACTTGTCCCTTGTTTACGGGAGCTTTAACGGTTCGGGGCAAAAGGACTCGTTTCTCCAGCTCCTCCATATCCTCCACCGGCACGGACCAGGCCACGTCGGCAGCAGATACTACCGGCAATTCCTGGGCACGCCCGTTGGGCACATAGACGGTTCCCACCCTTTGGCCGGCCTCCACCTGCTCCAGGTGAAAGGCAGTAAAACCGTAATCCAGCAAACGTCCGGCATCCTCATAGCGGTCCCAGCTCCGGAGAACCACGGCTATGAGCTGGCGGCCTTCCCTAGTAGCCGAAGCTACCAGGCAGTGTCCGGCTTCCTCGGTGGTACCTGTTTTGACCCCGTCGGCGCCGGGGTAAGAGGTTAGGAGGCGGTTGGTATTATATAACAAACGCTGCTGGTCCGGATAACCGTTAATCTCGTCCTCCAAAGTGGCCACAATCCGCCGGAACACGGGATGTTGCAAGGCATAACGACTCATCACCGCCAGATCGTGGGCCGTGCTGTAATGGCCGTCGGCCGGAAGGCCGTTGGGGTTGACGAAATGGCTGCGGAAGGCTCCTAGCAGGCGGCTCTTGCGGTTCATCATCCAGGCAAAGGTCTCCTCCGAGCCGGCCAGGTGTTCGGCAATGGCTACCGTGGCGTCATTGCCGGAATTCATGAGGGCACCCTTAATAAGAGCTTCCAATCTCCAGGTGGTGCCCGCCACCAAATCGATGCTGGCCCCCGGGGTAGTCGCCGCATACTCGCTTACCGTTACCTCGGCGTCCAGCCTGCCGAGCTCCAGGGCCAAAATAGCGGTTAGGACTTTGGTGGTGCTGGCCGGCGGCCGTTCCGCATGGGCATTCTTGGTGTAAAGGAACTGCCCCGTCCTGGCCTCCATGAGGGCCGCCCACGGCGCGCTTATCAAGGGCTCTTCCGCTCCCCAGGCGACACGAGGCAAGCTTAAACACAAAAAAAGCCAGGGCAAAACCCTTAACCGCCAAAACATGTTGCCTCCTCCTCGCAACAGTTTTATAACTGTATTATGTTCGAGGAGGAGGGCCGGTATTAATGTTCTGGTATAAGCTTTCCTTAAAGGACCTCGGAAACAGTCGTCAGCTCATAACCCCGCTTCCGCAGCTGATTGATGACCTCTCCCAGTGCTTCGGCGGTGGGACGGGTTGGGTGCAAAAGTACAATGGCCCCGTTCTGGCTGTGGGAAACCACCATTTTGACGATGTCTTCCGCCGTAGTCCCCGGCAAGTAGTCTCCCGTGTTGACCGTCCACATGATAAACTTGTATCCCAGGTCGGCCGCGGCGGCGACTACATGGGGTTTACTTTCGCCGTAGGGCGGAGCATAAAGGACCGGCTGGCGTCCCGTGATGTCCGCCAGCACTCCCTCGGCCTTCTTAATATCTTGGCGATTTTCTTCCCGGCTTAAGTTATCTACATGTTGGTGGGTGTAACCGTGGTTGCCTATCTCATGGCCCTCCCGGGCCATCTGCCTCACCAAGTCCGGGAACTTGACGGCCCATTGGCCGGTTATGAAAAAAGTAGCCTTCGCCTGGTGGCGGGAAAGGGTTTGTAGTATGCCGGGCAGAAATTCTTCCCCCCAGTCCACGTTAAAGGCTAGGGCCACGGCCTTTTTGTTAACGTCACCCTGGTAAATAGGTTGCACCCTAGACACCGGAGCTACCTCTCCCTGCAACCACCGCCAGACCATCATACCGGCAAAGACCACGGCGACAACCGTCACCAGGAACATCAACACGCGCCTCCGCTGCCAGTAGAGCACATACATGGAGCCGTCACCACCCGCCGAACCGTCTTACCAAAAATATATGCCCTACCGGTGCGGATTATAGAAAAAATGTTGGGGGGGGAACTAACGCCCCCTACGTTCCCGACCGAGGCGACGAGGAGGCTGCCTTCCGGGCGTGCCACCGTCTTCCAGGGTACGGAGGGCCTCCTTGCGGGAAAGTTTGAGCCTGCCTTGGGGGTCGAACCCGATAGCCTTTACTAGGATCTCGTCTCCTTCCTTGACCACTTCCTCCACCCGGCCCACGCGGCCTTCGGCCAGCTGGGAAATATGGACCAGGCCCTCTTTGCCGGGCATCCCCAGGACTCCGGGGATTACTTCCACGAAGGCACCGAAATCCGTCACCCGGGTCACCCGACCGCTGTATATCTTGCCCACTTCGACCTCCCGGGTAAGGGCTTCGATTATCTGGAGGGCCCGCTCCCCGGCCTTGGGATCGGTGGCGGCGATAAATACCCGGCCGTCGTCTTCAATATCGATTTCCACGCCGGTTTCCTCGATGATCTTCTTAATGACCTTGCCCCCCGGGCCTATAATATCCCGGATCTTATCGGTATCCACCACCGTGGTCAGCATGCGCGGCGCATAAGGAGAAAGTTCTTTGCGGGGCTCCGGCAGTACCTCCAACATTTTAGCCAAAATATACAGCCGCCCCTGCCGGGCCTGCTCCAGGGCCCGGGTAAGGATGGCACGGTCGATACCGGGGATCTTGATATCCATCTGTAGGGCGGTTACTCCCTTGGCGGTACCCGCCACTTTAAAGTCCATGTCGCCCAGGGCATCCTCGATACCCTGGATGTCGGTCAAGACGGCTACTTTGTCCCCCTCCTTAACCAAGCCCATGGCTACCCCGGCCACCGGCGCTTTGATGGGTACCCCCGCATCCATCAACGCCAGGGTGCTACCGCAAACGCTGGCCATAGAAGTGGAGCCGTTGGAGCTCAACACCTCGGATACCAAGCGTATGGCGTAGGGAAATTCCTCCTCCGGGGGTATCATGGGTTCGAGGGCCCGCTCGGCCAGGGCCCCGTGACCGATCTCCCGCCGTCCGGGAGCCCGGATAGGTCTGGCCTCGCCCACGGAATAGGGGGGGAAATTATAGTGATGCATGTAACGTTTGGATTCTTCCACCCCCAGATCGTCTAGAATCTGCTCATCACTGATAGAACCCAGGGTGGCTACGGTAAGGACCTGGGTTTCTCCCCTGGTGAACAGGGCAGAGCCATGGGTACGGGCCAAGACGCTCACTTCGCAGCTTATAGGCCGGATATCCTCCGGCCCCCGCCCGTCTACCCGCCGGCCCTCCTCCAGGATGAGCTTGCGGACGATCTCCTTTTCCACCTGGGTGACCAGATCTCCCACCAGTTTGGCCACCTCAGGTTGTTCCTGGGCTACCTCATTGTAAGAGGCTACCACTTCCTCCAAAATGGCGTCTTTACAAGCTTTGAGCTGTTTTTCCCGTTCCTGTTTGTTCCACTTCTCCTCGATGCCCCGCCGGATTATTTCCTGCAACCGCGGAACCGCCAGCTCCCTGGTAGTTTCTTCTATTCCCGGTACCAGCTCGATGACGGGTACTTCCTGTTTTTCTTTGGCCAGGCCCAGGGCCCGGGCTTCCTCGTGGAATTCCTGGATGAAAGCCACGATGCGCTTGATCTCTTCATGGCCGGCCATGATGCACTCCACCAGGAGATCTTCGGGCACCTCGTGGGCCCCGGCCTCCACCATCATGATAGCTTCGGCCGTGCCGGCGACCACCAGGTGAAGCCGGCTTTCTTCGTCCTGCCGGAGGGTAGGGTTAATGATGGGTTGGTTGTCGATAAGGCCGACGGCTACGGCGCCGATGGGCCCGTTAAAGGGAATATCGGAGAGGGTTAGGGCTGCCGAAGCGCCTATAATTCCGGCCACATTGGGCGGGTAGTCCTGGTCCACCGACAGGACGGTGGCCACCACGTGAACGTCACGGCGATAAGTCTTGGGGAATAGCGGTCGAATGGGACGGTCTATTAGGCGGCTGGAAAGGATGGCCTTTTCGCTGGGCTTGCCTTCGCGCTTAATAAAGCCGCCCGGAATCTTTCCCGCAGCATAGAGGCGTTCTTCGTAGTCCACGGTAAGGGGGAAAAAATCTATGCCTTCCCTGGGTTCGGCCGACGCCGTGGCGGTGACTAACACCATAGTTCCCCCGTACTGCACCAATACGGCGCCGCCCGCCTGCCTGGCCAGGCGGCCGGTCTCTAAAATCAGCTCCCGCCCGGCCAAGGGAAGGGCTTTGCGTAATACCTCCTGCATTCCTTTTCTTGTTCCTCCTCTGCTGTATCCTCGATAAGCTAGTATTTCTTCGACATTTATCATAGTATTTCCTGCTTTTGCAGGGACTAAATCCCGCACCCGGACGATATATTAACGATATATTAAAAAGGAGCGGCTTTCCGCTCCCTTTTTTCCGCCCCTTAGTGCCTCAAGCCCAAGGCTTCTACTACCCGGCGGTACCTCTCAACATCATATTCCCGCAAGTAGTTGAGCAGCCGCCGGCGCTGGCCCACCATCTTGAAAAGCCCCCTGCGGGAGTGATGGTCCTTCCGGTGAACCTTCAGGTGTTCCGTCAGGGAGTTAATGCGCTCCGTCAGCAGGGCGATCTGTACTTCGGGGGAACCCGTATCGTTTTCGTGCTGCTGAAAGCGCTTGATGATTTCCTGTTTCCTTTCCTTTTCCAGGGCCACGGCGCCTTTCACCTCCTTATGCCATCCTATCCCCAGCAGGCCAAGAAAGGCGTCGGAGGACCGCCTTTCCTTGCCGCAGGTTCATCTGTTATCCTTGCCTGTAAGAATTATAGACTACCGGAACCCTGTTTGCAACTGTGATGTAAGGGCTACTTGCCTATTACCGTTATTACCATCCTTCCGGCCGGCACATCCTTGACTACCAGATCAAAGATCCTCCCCGACGCAGCCACGAAACCCCTAAACCGGGTAGCCACTGCGATGCGGCCGGGAAGCTGGCGGGCGGCAGAAACGATGTCCGCCGCGAGTATACCCTCCTGGCGCAGCTCTTTCAATCGTTTCCGGGCATGGGAAGTAATGATTACCCGCACTGCTACCAGCTCCTGCTTCCCTGTTGCCCAAAAGTTAGGCCTCTCGTATTATCTTACGTCGAGAAACAAGAGCTGGTTACGGTTAGAGGAGCTCCCGGGCCGACCTTGCGTCCCGCTCCATCTGGGCTATCAGCTCCTCCCTGTCGGCGAAGGCTCGCTCGGGCCGCAAGAAGGCCCTGAGCTCCAGGCGGACTTCTTCGCCGTAAAGATCTCCGGAGAAATTCAGCAAGTAAACCTCCACCGTGGGCGAAAGCCCCTTCCCGAAAGTGGGCCTTTGGCCGATGTTGGCCACCCCGGAGCGCCAGGCGCCGTCGGGCAACTTCATGCGGCAGGCATATACGCCGTATGCGGGGAGTTTTATGTCCGGCGGTACGGCTATGTTGGCCGTGGGAAAGCCCAGGGTGCGTCCCCGCCCGTCCCCCTTTACCACCCTTCCCGCCAGGGTAGGCCAGTACCCGAGCATATCGCGGGCCAGACCTATCTCGCCGGCCGCCAGGGCCTCCCTTACGGCTGTGCTGCTCACTATGCGCTCCCCTATTTTTACCGGCGGCAGGACAACTACCTCGAACCCCATTTTCGCCCCCAGGGCTTCCAGTAAATCTGGATTCCCCCTCGCGCCGCGGCCGAAGGAATAATTAAAACCTACCGCCACCAGGGAAGGCCTGAAGGACGGCCACAGGAGGTCCTTTACAAAGTCTTCCGGCGGCAGGGCGGCCAGAGCGGGGGAAAAGGGCAGAAAATACAGGTAATCCACTCCCAACCCCGCTATCAGCTCTTCTTTCTGGGGCTGGGTAGTTAAGAGGTCGGGGGGCGCGCCCGGGGCCAGAACGGCCGCAGGGTGGGGGTCGAAGGTGAGCACTACGGAGGCCTTCCCCTTTTCTCTGGCCTTTTCCACCGCCAGCCCTATGAGGGCCCGGTGTCCTCGGTGAACGCCGTCGAAGTTGCCCAGGGCGAGACAGCACCCCTTTACTGCTGCCGTTTCCTCCATGCCGTAGCAAACCTTCATTGCTATTCCACCCTTCACCTCCCTCAAGGGAAAACCTTTTCCGGCTTAAAGCCCGCCACCGAACTTTTCCCCATGCAGCGGGCCACGGCCAGGAGGGACCCTTCTTCCCTATGAAGCCGCACCAGGTCTCCCTCCTGTAGCCCCGGCGGGCAATTCCGGCACCCGTTGGGAGACACGAGGGCACCCCGCAGCACCACCTTTACTGCCTCGGGCTTTACCACCACCTCCGGGAGGTGACGGACTCCGGCCGCCGGGGGGAGGAGAAAATCCCGGCGACCCTGCCACATGGCAGCCTCTATTTCTTCGAGGGTCCAGGCATCATCTATAGTGAAGGGGCCCGTCCGGCACCTCAGCAAAAAATACAGGGCGGCACCGCAGCCCAGGAAGGACCCCAGGTCGTGGCATAGGGTCCGCACGTAAGTCCCCTTGGAACAGACCACCTCCAGGACGGCCCGCGGGTGCGGCCCCCCGGGCCACAACTTTACAAGTTCCAGGCGGTAAATGACCACCCGGCGCGGCCCGCGGGGTACTTCTTCCCCCCGTCGCGCCAGCTCGTAAAGCCTCTGTCCTCGGTAGCGCACGGCCGAAAACATAGGGGGGATTTGTTCCTGTACACCGGTAAAGCGGGAGAGGGCGGACTTCAGTTCCCGGGCGTCAAGTTTCTCCAGGGGGTTCCTGTTTATCACTTCGCCGGCCATGTCCTGGGTGGCGGTTTCGAGACCGAAGATGACCTCCGCCCGGTAAGCTTTAGAGTCTTCCTGAACATATTCCAGCAGGCGGGTGGCTCGTCCAAGGCCCACAGGCAATACGCCGGCCGCCAGGGGATCCAGGGTGCCACCGTGGCCTACCCTTTTGACCCCCAGGAGGCGCCTGATCCTCTCGACCGCGTCGTGGGAGGTGGGACCGGGCGGCTTCAGAAGGTTAATAAATCCTTCCATCGCAGTCCAGCCGTGCCTCCACGGCCCTAACGACCTTTTCTACCGCCGCCTCCAGGGGTCCGGGAACGGTGCAGCCTGCCGCCCTCTTGTGGCCGCCGCCCCCGAAGAGACCGGCGATTTCGTTGACGTCCACTCGCTTTTTGGAGCGCAGGGCCACCTTTATCATTCCGTCCTCCAGCTCGCGGAAGGCCAGCCCCACTTCCACCCCGGCCACCGAACGAGGATAGTTTACCAATCCCTCCACGTGTTCCGGCCCGGCTCCCAGGCGCACCATAACTTCCTGGCTGATGACCACCCAGGCCACCTTGCCCCCGCACGCCAGGGACAGGGTGGATAGCACGTGGGCCAGCAGGCGGAAACTCAGGAGGGGTTTGCTCTCCCAGAGAAACTCGCGGATAAGTTGCATGTCGGCACCCAGGTCCATTAACTCGGCCGCCATCCGCAAAGTGCCCGCCCGGCAGTTTTCGTACTGAAAGGAGCCGGTATCCGTTACCAATGCGGTGTAGAGGGCGGTGGCTATAGGCGCGTCAATCTCCGTCCCCATTTCCTTCAATATCCCATAAATCAGTTCGCCCGTAGCCGCCGCCCCGGGATCCACCAGGTTAAGGTGACCGAAAAAGGAATTGCTGACATGGTGGTCGATGTTAATTATGAGTTGGGCCTCGCGGCGCCGCTCCCCAAACCCCTCCCTAACGCGCTCCAGGTCGGTACAATCAACCACCACGAGCAGGGGCGGCAGGGAGTCCACCTCCTGGGGCAACACCACCTTCTCGCTTCCCGGCAAAAACCGGTACATGGGAGGCACGGGATCCCCGATTATGGTGGTAACCCCAATTCCCCGCCGCCGCAGGGCTGCAGCCAGGGCCAGGGTGGAGCCGATGCAGTCGCCGTCGGGAAGGCCGTGGGAAGCTATGGCCACTTCCCGGGCCCGGGCCAGCTCCTCAGCTATTGCTGTCACCAGGTTCATGCTTCTCAGCTTCCTCCGCCTTGATACGGTATAACAGCCTGGCTATACGGTCTCCGTGCTCAATGGATTCGTCGAACTTAAAAACAATTTCAGGTGTCAGCCGCAGTTTGATGCGCCGACCTATTTCCCGCCGCACAAAGCCAGTGGCCCGCGCCAAGGCCTCCAAGGTCTGCCTTTTTTCTTCTTCATCCCCGTAGATGCTCACGTATACCTTGGCATGCTGCAAGTCGCTGGACAGCTCTACAGCAGTCACGGTAACAAAACCTACGCGCGGGTCCTTAATCTTATCCCGGAGGATGTGGGCTATTTCTTTCTTCATTTGCTCTGCCACACGCTCGGCCCGCAAAGACACGGGACCTCACCCCCCTACAGTTGCCGCTTTATCTCCTCAACGGTATAGGCTTCTAAGACGTCGCCCTCCTTGATGTCGTTGAACTTCTCCAGGCCGATGCCGCATTCAAAGCCCTGTACCACTTCCCGCACATCGTCCTTGAAGCGCTTCAGGGAAGCCACCCGGCCTTCGTACACGACCACCCCGTCCCGGATGAGTCTTACCAGCGCCTTGCTGGTAACCTTCCCTTCGGTAACGTAACAACCGGCCACCGTTCCCACCTTGGGAACTTTAAAGGTAGCCCTTACTTCCGCCCGTCCCAGGATTACTTCTCTCTTCTCCGGTTCGAGCAGACCGGACATGGCCGCCTTAATATCGTCTACCACTTCATATATAATCCGGTAGAGCCGTATTTCCACCCCGGCGTTTTCGGCGGCCTTGCGGGCGTTGGCATCGGGACGGACCTGGAAACCTACGATAACGGCATTGGAAGCTGCCGCCAGCATGACATCGGACTCGGTAATGGCGCCTACGCCGGTGTGGATAAGAACCACCTTCACCTCGTCCGTGGAAAGGCGCTCGAGGGCACTGCGGAGGGCCTCCACCGAGCCCTGGACATCAGCCTTTACAATGAGCTTGAGTTCCTTGGCCTGGCCGGCATCCATCTGTTTGAAGAACTCTTCCAGGGAGGTCTTGACGCCGGCTTGCAGATCCTTTTGGCGCCTGTCAATCTGGCGCTGTTCCGCTATCTGGCGGGCGAGCTTTTCGTCTTCCACCACCTGGAATATATCCCCCGCCTCCGGAACCTCATCCAAGCCTAAGATCTCCACGGGAGTAGAGGGCGGCGCTTCGGTTACGCGGTTGCCCTGGTCGTCGAACATGGCCCGCACCCGGCCGAAAACACTGCCTACCACCACATTATCCCCTATTCGCAGGGTTCCCTTCTGAACCAACACGGTGGCCACCGGACCTCGTCCTCTATCCAGCTTGGCCTCCACCACCACCCCGCGGGCCGGCCGGTTGGGATTGGCCTTCAGATCGGCCAAGTCGGCCACCAGGAGGACCATCTCCAGAAGTTGGTCCAACCCCTCTTTCTTCAGGGCCGACACCGCCACCATGACCGTATCTCCGCCCCATTCCTCCGGCACCAGACCGTACTCGGTCAGCTCTTGCTTAACCCGGTCGGGGTTGGCCCCGGGCTTATCTATCTTGTTGATGGCTACGATAATGGGAACTTCAGCCGCCTTGGCGTGATTAATGGCCTCCACCGTCTGGGGCATGACCCCGTCGTCCGCCGCCACCACCAGGATGGCTATATCCGTAACCTGGGCTCCGCGGGCCCGCATAGCGGTAAAAGCCTCATGGCCCGGGGTATCCAGAAAAGTTATTTTCCGCCCCTTTACCGTTACCTGGTAGGCGCCGATATGCTGGGTTATCCCCCCTACTTCGCTGGCCGTCACGTTGGTATGACGTATGGCATCGAGCAAGGTGGTCTTGCCGTGGTCTACGTGACCCATTACCGTTACTACCGGCGGACGCGGCTCAAGGGTTGACGGATCATCCGGGACATCCGGAAGCTCGGTGATAGGCGTCTCTATCTTGACTTCTACCTCCGCCCCCATCTCCTGGGCTACAATGGCTGCAGTATCCACGTCCACTTCCTGATTAATGGTAGCCATAACGCCGAGACCCATGAGCTTCTTGATGACCTCGGCGGCCGTTTTGCTGAGTTTCTTGGCCAGCTCCTGGACCGTCAGGGGACCGTTCAGCACTACGCGGGGTACCACCGGAGCCGGTTCGGGCTGCTGTTCCTTGCTTCTGGCCCGGACCTTCTCCCGCCGCAATACGCGTTCGGCCTCCCGCTCCTCAAAGAACTTATCCCGCGCCCTTTCTCGCTCCCGGACCTCCGTCTTGCCGGGACGCTCCCTTCGCTTCTCCGGCTGGTCCTTGGTAACGGCCTCCGGAGGCTTGGGAATGCGCAGCGGCCTTCCTTCAGCGCGCTTGCGGGGGCCGGCCGCCTTCCCGGCCTCTCCAGGCCTGCGGGTCCGGCGCCCGTGGTCGCGCCGGGGTTTTTCCCGGCCGACTTCCTGGCTGCCCTTGGGAACCTCCTGGACCCGGCCGGCCTCGGTTTCGGAAGGCTTAGGGAGCTGGGGCCGCGCAGCCCGCGGCACGGAGGCCTTGCCGCCGGGGGTCTCCGCCTCCGATCGGGTATCCCCCTGGGCGTCCTCCATCTTTCGGAGATCTTTTAGGTTCGCCTGCTCCCCCGGGAGCAGGACTTCCTCCCCGGGCCGGGGCTCCGCTCCCCCTGCCGTTACCTCCGCCTCCCGGGGTTGGACTGCAGGCACCTGCTCCACCGGCTTTTCCTCCGGCTGCGGCGTCGCCGTAAGGGAAGCCTGGGCCGCAGCTTGAGCCGCTGCTTTGGCCGCCCTCCGAAGCTTCCGATAATGATTGCGGATCTTAATGACTTCACCGTTTTCCAGCACGCTCATATGAGACCGAGTATAAATACCCAGACTGGCCATGGTATCCATGAGTTCTTTATGGGAAACCCTTAGTTCTTTGGCCAGTTCATATACCCTCGTCTTCCCCATAGAATCACCTCCATGGTATAACCCGTTTACTGCCCTGATCCCACCACCTGCCCTATCAGCCTGGCGAAACCCGGGTCCTCCACCGCCGCTACCCCGCTAGGGGGTTTGCCCAGGGCCAGGCCCAATTCGGCCTTGGTACCCCAGACCACTAGGGGGACGGACTTCGTGCGGCAGAGCACCTCAAACTCTCTCCGGAGGCGGGGACTGGCGTCTTCGGTAACAATTACTAAATGCGCCCGGCCCCTTCTCAGATCCTCCCTGACCGCCCTGTATCCCCAGGCCACCTTGCGGGCGCGCAGGGCTAACCCGAGAAGTTCAGCCATCCTCCTGCTCATGGGCCCTCTCGCAGAGATCGGCCTCTAGCTGCGCCAGGATTTCGGGACCGACCTGCACCCCCAAGTTCCTTTCCAGGGCTTTGCTCTTAATAGCCTTTTGCAGGCATTCCACCTGAGGGCACAAGTAAGCTCCCCGCCCCGCCTTTTTCCCGGTCGGGTCAATAACCAATTGCAGGTCCGGGGTACGCACTACTCGTATCAATTCCCGCTTCTCTTTTCTGGTCCGACAACCTACGCACATGCGCACGGGGAACTTCTTCGGTCGGGGCACGGCCTTCGCCTCCGTTCTTAAGCCTCGGCACCAACCTCGGGATCCAGGTCTTCATCCCAGGGCTCCCAGTCTCCGGCTTCGCTTTCGCTCTTGATATCGATCTTCCAACCGGTAAGCTTTGCCGCCAGCCTGGCATTCTGGCCTTCTTTGCCGATGGCCAGGGACAGCTGGTTGTCAGGTACGATGACCTTTCCTATTTTATTCTCGTAGTCCACCTCCACATCCAGGACGCGAGCCGGACTCAGGGAGTTGGCCACGAACACGGCCGGGTCGTCGCTCCATTTAATAATATCGATTTTTTCTCCCCGGAGTTCGTTGACCACGGCCTGAACCCGCACTCCCTTGGGCCCCACGCAGGCTCCCACCGGATCCACCCTTTCTTCCCGGGAGTGGACGGCTATCTTGGAGCGCACGCCGGCTTCGCGGGCCACCCCTTTGATTTCCACTATCCCATCATGGATTTCGGGTACCTCCAGCTCAAACAACCTCTTCAAAAGCCCCGAGTGGGTCCGGGAAACAAGAACTTGGGGGCCTTTGGTGGTCTTCTTGACTTCCACCACGTAAACCTTTATCCTTTCTCCCGGGGAATAGGTTTCCGTAGGGATCTGCTCGGTGGGCGTCATAATGGCTTCCACGCGCCCGAGATCGATAATCCAGTTTTTCCCTTCGTGCCGCCGCACGATGCCGGTGATAATATCGTTCTCGTGGGCGATGAATTCCTCGTATATGAGGTTGCGCTCGGCTTCCCGTATCCGCTGGATTACCACTTGTTTGGCCGTTTGGGCCGCAATGCGTCCGAACTCCTTGGGGGTGACTTCCTTCTCTACTATATCCCCGATTTCATAAGTGCTGTTCAAAGAGCGGGCCTCGCTCAAGGCGATCTCGGTGCGGGGATCGCCGACCCTTTCTACCACCTTTTTCTGGGCAAATACCCGGATCTCGCCCGTTTCCGGTTCAATCTGAACCCTCACATTCTGGGCCGAGCCAAAATTCTTTTTGTAGGCGGATACCAGGGCAGCCTCAATGGCTTCCAGCAAAACCGCCATTTTAAGGCCTTTTTCCCGCTCCAGGTCCTTTAAGGCATGGATGAATTCGGTATTCATTCTTAAATCCACCTCACTCCTCCCCGGGTTCGTACTTCAGCCTGGCGCTGGATATGTCCCGGCGCGGAATACTTAATTCCTCCCCCGCCGGTGTCAGGATGTGAATCCTTTCACCTTCCAGCCCCAGCAACTGCCCTTCGAACCTGCGCCGCCCCTCCACGGGTGCGTAGGTTCGCAGGGTGACTTTGCGCCCCCTGAAACGCTCGAAGTCGGCGTCTTTTTTTAAGGGCCGCTCCACCCCAGGCGAAGACACTTCCAGATAGTAGCTGTGGGGAATGGGATCCTCGCGGTCGAGTTCCACTTCTACGGCCCGGCTGACCCTTTCACAGTCGTCCAGGGAAATGCCTGCCGGGCTGTCGATGTATAACCGCAGGAAGTAACGCCGGCCCTCGCGGCAGTACTCTATGTCTACCAGCTCATAACCCATGGCCTCAATTATGGGCTCTACCAGGCTCTGCACGGCCGAGACAATCTTGCTCAACGCCTTCCCTCCTCAAGATAAAAGAGTGGGTAGACACCCACTCTTTTACACTAAGGCCTTCTCCTTCGCCGAACACGAAGTAAAAAAACCTAGATTTAGTATAACACAGCCTTCAAGGCCATGCAACCCTTGCTCCTTTGACTTAACCCCAGTTTTGATCCCGGCCTGCTTGGCTTTCGCTCGCAAAGGCCTCCCTCGCGGGCAGGACTTTTGCTTGGCTCAAGGCTCCGACAGGCTTCCCGGCAGGATTTAAGCATCCTGCCTCAGTTGCCGGCCGCAAGGATACATGGCCTCGGGCCCTTCTTAAGCCTTTCGCCAAGCTTAAAGCCTGGGCTAGCCGCCAAAGCTTGTTCGCTCGCTTCCAAGCCCAAGCAGGCCTGCTCTGCAAAAAGTGGGGATAACTCAGTTGGCTCCTCTAAAATAGCGCCAGCTGGTCGGTGGCCGGCAGCCCTGCCAGGCAGCCGTGGCGCTCCAAAACCTCCAGCACCGACCGGTTTATCCGGCTACGCCGCTGAAGGTCCTCGACCGAAGTAAAGGGCTTTTCCCTCCTGGCCCGGTCGATGGCCTCGGCCGCCGAACGTCCCACCCCGGCTAGGGAAGCCAAAGGCGGAAGAAGCTGGCCGGGAGCCGTCAAGAACCGGACGGCGTGGGATCTGGCCAGATCCACGCGCTTTAGGGTAATACCGCGACAGAACATTTCCCGGGCTACCTCCAGGATGGCCAGGAAGTTCTTATCCCGCGCGCTGGCCTCGTTCCCCTTGCGCTCCAGGGCTTTGATTTCTTCCTGCACCCGCTCCAGGCCCTGGCAGATGATATCGGCATCGAATTCCTCGGCCCGCACGCTGAAAAAGGCGGCGTAGAAGGCCTCGGGGTGGTACACCTTGTAATAGGCAATGCGAAAGGCCATCATAACGTAGGCTACGGCATGGGCTTTGGGGAATAAGTAGGTGATCTTCTTGCACGATTGTATGAACCATTCCGGCACTCCGGCCGAGAGAAGGATATCTTCATATTCTTTCTTGACCCCTTTGCCCTTGCGTACATCTTCCATCACGCGAAAGGCTACATCCGGGGGCACTTTCCGCTGAAGGAGATAATTCATAATATCATCCCGGGTAGATATGGCCTCGCTGAGACGGGCGGTCCCGCTCCTGATGAGGTCCCGGGCGTTGTTCAGCCACACGTCGGTCCCGTGGGAGAACCCGCTGATGCGCACCAACTCGGCAAAGGTACGGGGCCGGGTTTCTTCCAGCATCTGCCGGACAAAGCGGGTCCCGAATTCGGGAATACCCAGGGTGCCCACCTGGGTGCCTATGTCCTCCGGCCTTACACCTAAGGCCTCCACACTGGAGAAAAGGGACATGGTTTTCATCTCATCCAGGGGGATCTCCCGGGCCGGCACGCCGGTCAAGTCTTCCAGCACCTTAATGACGGTGGGATCGTCATGGCCCAGCAAGTCCAGCTTCACCAGTCTCTCACTTAAAGCCTCATAATCGAAGTGGGTGGTAATGACGGTGCTGGACTGGTCGTCCGCCGGGTGCTGGAGGGGGGTAAATAAATGTATATCAGTTCCCCGCGGTACCACCATCAATCCGCCGGGATGCTGGCCGGTGGTCCGCTTCACCCCGGTACAGCCGCGCACCAGGCGGTTGACCTCCGCCTGCCTCAGCTTCAGGTTATGTTCTTCGAGATATTTTTGCACGAAGCCGTAAGCGGTCCGCTCGGCTATAGTGGCGATGGTGCCGGCGCGGAAAACGTGGTCCCGGCCGAACATCTCCTCGGCATAACGATGGGCCTGGGCCTGGTATTCGCCGGAAAAATTCAGGTCGATGTCCGGGACTTTGTCCCCCTTGAACCCCAGAAAAACCTCGAAAGGTATGTCGTGGCCGTCCTTAACCAGCTTTTCTCCGCACCGGGGGCAGCCCTTGTCGGGGAGATCCGCCCCGCAGTATGCGGTGCCGTCCCGGACGAACTCGGTATAGCGGCAGCTGGGGCACCGGTAATGGGGAGGTAGCGGATTTACCTCGGTGATTCCGGCCATGGTGGCCACCAGGGAGGAACCTACCGAACCGCGGGAGCCTACCAGGTAGCCGTCTTCGTTGGATTTCTTGACTAACTTGTGGGCGATGAGGTAGAGCACAGCAAAACCGTGCCGGATGATGGCCTTGAGTTCCTTGTCGAGCCGGGCCTCAACTTCAGGGGGCAGGGGGTCGCCGTACCACTCCCGCGCCCGGCGGAGGACGATCTCGGTCAGTTGTTCCTCGGCTCCTGGGATCTCCGGGGGATAGAACTCGTCGGGAATGGGTTTGAGGTCTTCCACCTGGGAGGCCAGGAGCCGCGGATTTTCGATTACCACCTCCCGGGCGGTCTCTTCCCCCAAATAGGCGAATTCGCCCAGCATTTCCTCTGTAGTACGGTAATAAAGGGGGGCCTGAATCTCGTCTTCGTAGCCCTGGCCGTGGAGGAGGATCTGGCGAAAAATGGCGTCCTCCGGTTCCACAAAATGGACGTCCCCGGTGGCCACTACCGGCTTGCCCAGCTTTTTGCCCAGGGCCACGATACGGCGGTTCATCTCTTCCAAGGCCCGCCGGTCGGGCACTTTACCCTCCCGGATCAAAAACTCATTGTTGGCCAGGGGTTGGATTTCCAGGTAGTCGTAAAAGGCCGCTATTTCGGCCAGGCGCTCTTCGTCGGCCCCTGACAGATAACTGCGTATGAGCTCCCCGGCCTCGCAGGCAGTGCCCAACAGCAAACCCTGACGATGCTGCTGGAGGAGGCGGCGGGGGATGCGGGGTTTGCGGTAAAAAAACTGGAGGTGAGAAGCCGATACCAGGCGGTAAAGGTTGAGGAGGCCCTCCCGGTCCTTGACGAGGATTACAATATGATAGGGTTTCTGCTGGTCGGGGGAGCCGTCGTCGTCGAACAGGTATCCTTCCAGGCCGTAGATTATCTTGACTCCGTACCGGCGGCCGGCCTCGGCCGCCACCGGAAAGGCCTGGAGCACTCCGTGGTCCGTTATGGCCACCGCTCCGTGCTGCCAGCGGGCGGCACACCTGACCACTTCTTCCACTTCTGCCACGCCGTCCATGGCGCTCATTTTGGTATGCAGGTGCAGTTCCACCCTCTTAACCGGCTCCAAATCCTGCCGGCAGAGGGGCTCGGCCGTTTCCATATCCCGGGCCAGGAGGACCAGTTCCTGACTGTACAGATCGTATTGGACATCCCCACGGACCCGGACCCACTGTCCCGGCTGCAAAAATTTTTCCCTCAAGGGGCCTTCGGTCACGAAGGCCTTCACCGTGATGCTGTCCGTCCGGTCGGTAATATCGAGGGTTACCAGCAGCCGGCCGCTCTTCAGCTGCCGGCTGCTGAAGTTCAGGACCTCTCCCCGCACTACCACCTGCCGCTCTTCATCTTGTATATCGACCAGGGCCCGCTCCGGCCCCCTGATTCTATGCCCCAACAGTACGCCGCCGTCTTCGTCCTCGGCGCCTTCCCCGGGGCTTCCCTCCGGAGCAGGCCCTTCAACGGGCCGGCATATCTTTTGCAGGTGTTCCTCCTGCAACTCCCGGGAAGCCCGGGACAGCTCCCGGCAGTATTCTTCATCCGTTTTGATCTCTACCGCTACTTCTTGCCCCAGTTCCTCTTCCAGGATCCCGGCCAGTACGGCAGAGCATCCCAGCCGGCGCAGCACCTCCACGGACAGCTTCCCGGGCAAGAAAAGGTGCCAGCTGTTTTCCCCGCTCCTCTCCAAACGGGCGCCCGCCAGCCAAGCACGGCTGCCCGGCCCCAGGCGGGCGGCCAACTCCTTTAAGATTTCCCCTTCCCACCCGAGGTACCCTTCCCCCTCTTCTGGGACCAGGGTTTCCAGGCGGATATCCAGGCCGGGGAATTCCTCCCCCAACATAGTCTGCCAGTTAAGCTCCTCTTCCGGTGCCAATCCCCGGCGGAGCCAAATACGGCACTCGCCCCGCCGGCGAAACACCTCTACCCGTGCAATCGCCTCCCGGTCGACAGCCATTCAACTGTTCCCCCATGAACTTCTCCGCCGGCCGAGTTTAAATTCCGGGAAATCCCCGGTAGAACCCGCCGGGCTCCTGCAGGGCCGCATTAATGGCCTCCTTGACCCTCCGTGCCAATCCTTCCCGGGGCACGGCCCTTTCTTCCGTGCTCCAACGCCACTTCCAGTCCACTGTACCCTGGGCCACGGTTTTCTTGCCCACGGTAAGGCGCAGGGGGTAACCTATGAGGTCTGCCTCCACGAATTTAACCCCTGCCCGCTCATCGCGGTCGTCCAGGACTACCTCGACGCCTTCCGCCCGGAGTTGGGCATAGATTTTTTCCGCCTCTTCCCTCTGGGCAGTATCCCGGACCGCCGCGGGAATAATAACCACTTGATACGGTGCAATGGACACCGGCCAGATGATCCCGTGCTCATCGTGGTGCTGCTCCACGGCGGCGGCCATGGTGCGGCTGATGCCGATACCGTAGCACCCCATCACAATGGGCCGTTCCTCGCCCCTGTCGTCTTTGTACAGGGCGCCCAGGGCGAGGCTGTACTTGGTGCCGAGTTTGAAAATCTGACCCACCTCAATACCCCGGGCTTCCTCCAGGGGTGCGCCGCACTGGGGACAAGGCTCCTCGGCGACGACCTGCCGCAGATCTGCCACTTTGAGGGGCACGAAGTCCCGGCCCGGGTTTACGTTAACGTAGTGGTAGTCCTTTTCGTTGGCCCCGGCCACTCCGTTGACCAGGTAGGGGATCTCCAGGTCGGCGTAAAGGGGTACGCTACCCAGTCCCACGGGACCCACAAAGCCAACCGGTACGCCCAGCGCCTCTTCAACTCTATCCGGGTCCGCCAGGTTTAGCCGGGCTGCTTCCACCACCTTCTGCAGCTTTACCTCATTGAGCTCCCGGTCCCCCCGCACCAGGGCGGCCACGAGTTGTCCGTCGGCTTCGTATAGAATCGTTTTTATCAGGCGGCGGGGATCAACGCCTAAATAAGAGCAGACTTCTTCCACCGTCCGCCGGCCGGGGGTATGTACTTTTCCCAGCTCCAGGGGTTGGTCGTCTCCGGCCGGTGCCGGGCGGGGAGAAGCCGGGGCTATCTCTACGTTGGCGGCATAATCGCAACAGCGACAGAAGAGCACCAGGGCCTCGCCAGCGTCTGCTAAAACCATAAATTCATGGCTGAAATTTCCTCCGATGGCCCCGGTATCCGCCTCCACGGCCCTGAATTTGAGGCCGCAACGGCGGAAAACATTGCTATAAGCCACATACATCTTATTATAGCTTTCCTGCAATCCTGCCTCGTCGCGGTCGAAGGAATAGAGGTCCTTCATGATGAACTCCCGCCCCCGCAGGAGCCCGAAGCGGGGCCGGCGCTCATCCCGGTATTTGTTCTGGATCTGGTACAGGAGGAGGGGAAGCTGTTTGTAGGAATTCACCTCGGCCCGCACCAGGGCCGTAATGATCTCTTCGTGGGTGGGCCCCAGACAAAAGGGGCGGCCGTGGCGGTCCTTAAGGCGGAACATCTCCTCCCCGTAAAGTTCCCAGCGACCGCTCTCCTGCCAGACTTCGGCCGGCTGGATGATGGGCAGGAGCAGCTCCTGACCCCCGGCCCGGTCCATTTCTTCGCGGACAATGCCTTCGATTTTATGGATGACCCTCCAGCCCAAAGGAAGAAACGTATAAATTCCGGCCGCGGCCTTGCGGATAAATCCGGCCCGCAGCAAGAGCCGGTGGCTGGCTATTTCCGCTTCGGCAGGCGTTTCCCGCAACGTTGGAGTGAAGAGTTCACTGGCGCGCATGGTGTTCCTCCCGTTCCTCCAGTATTTTGTCGATTTCTTCCTCCAGGGCGTCCAGCAGGCGGCCTTCCGGCACCCGGCGGACGGGTTCTCCCTCCCGGAAGACCATACCCCACCCCCGCCCGCCGGCTATCCCTACATCGGCCTGGCGCGCTTCCCCGGGCCCGTTCACGGCGCACCCCATAACGGCCACCTTGAGGGGGATCTCCAGCCCTTGGAGCTTCTCTTCCACCCGGGCCACCAAGTCTTCCAGGTCGATCTGGCAGCGTCCGCAGGTGGGGCAGGAAACGATCTCCACCCCCCTTTTTCTTAAGCCCAGGGACCGAAGGATCGTATAGGCTACTTCTACTTCCCGTACGGGGTCCCCGGTTAGGGACACCCTGATAGTATCTCCTATTCCCTCGCTCAACAAGATCGCCAGTCCCACGGCCGATTTTACCGCCCCGGGCAGCAGGGGGCCGGCCTCGGTAACGCCCAGGTGCAGGGGATAGTCAACTCTTTGGGCCAGTAACCGGTAGGCGTCTACCATGAGCGGAACCTCGGAAGCCTTTAGGGAAACCTTGATATTAAAGAAGCCCATGCCTTCCAGCAATCTGATGGAGCGCAAGGCGCTTTCCACCATGGCCTCGGCGGTAATGCCGCCGTGGGCTTCCATGACTTCCCGCTCCAGGGAGCCGGCATTAACCCCTACGCGGAGGGGAACACCCCTTTTCGCCGCCTCGCGGGCCACCTGCTCCAGGGCCCGCACCCCCCCGATGTTGCCGGGGTTTATCCGCAGGCCGTCCGCTCCGGCCGCCAGAGCCTCCAAAGCTAGCCGGTAATCGAAATGGATATCGGCTATGAGGGGTACATCGACCTGGGCCTTGATGGACCCCAGGGCCCGGGCAGCCTCCCGGTCCGGCACGGCCACCCGCACTATCTCACAGCCCGCTGCCTCCAAGCGCTTAATTTGCTCTACCGTGGAAGCCACATCCCGCGAGTCGGTGTTGGTCATGGACTGGACCACTATAGGGGCTCCGCCGCCGACGGCTACTTTACCCACGAAGATGCGCCGCGTAGGACGCCGCCTGATTTCCACCTCTTTCACCTCAGCCGAAAAGGCGTAATATATCGCGATAGGTTATCAGCAGAAGCAGCCCCATCAGCAAGGCAAAGCCTATGAGGTGAATTATGTTTTCCTTGGACGGGTCCAGGGGCCGGCCCCGCAGACCCTCCCACGTCAGGAATATCAACCGGCTGCCGTCCAGGGCGGGAATGGGGAGGAGATTGATAAGCCCTAGATTAAGGCTCAAAACAGCGGTAAAACTCAGGACGTTGGCCAGGCCGAAGGAAGCAGCTTCCCCAACCATCTGGATAATTCCCACCGGGCCTACTACATCGGGGGCTATCTCTCCCGTAATCATCTCGATTATACTTATTACTATGGCCGCCGTAATGGTGACGGCCTGGGAAAAGCCGAGGTGCAGGGAGCGCAGGAACCCCTGCCTTTCCCAGGAGGGTCGGATACCAATCAGCCCCACGCCGGTGCTAGGGTCGCGCTCGCTCTGCACGGAAAGGGCCATCCTCTGTCCTGCCCGCTCGATCTCCAGGATGAGGGTCTCCTCAGGCCGGCGGTTGATTTCGCGGACCATGTCCGTCCAGCTATCCACCGGCACGCCGTTTATGGAAATCACCCTGTCCCCCGGTTGGAGGCCAGCCGCGGCCGCCGGCCTGCCGGCCTCCACGCGTCCGATTATATTCTTATCCACCGGAATCCCCAGTACCATGAAAACAAAGATGAAGAGGGCCACGGCCAGGAGGAAATTCATGAGGGAACCGGCGGCTATAACGGCCATGCGGACCGACACCGGCTTCCGGTTAAAGCCGCGGGGGTCGTCCTGGTTGTCACCCTCCATTCCGGCCATGCGGTTAAAACCGCCCAGGGGAAGGGCTCGCAGGGAATAAACCGTCTCTCCCCGCTTGAATTGAACCAAGGCGGGGCCCATACCGATGGCAAACTCCTCTACCTTGATGCCGGCTCTTTTGGCCACCAGGAAGTGCCCCAGCTCGTGGGCGACGATGAGGAGGCTGAAGACGATTAAGGCCCAAAGGAGGGTCAAGCCAACTTACACCTTCCTTTCCGTCCGGCGGCCAGGGACAATGTCTCCCGGCGGGCCCACCGGTCCGCCGCCAGTATGTCCTGCAAACCCGGTGCTTTTGCCGGGCGGTGCCGGGCAAGAACTCCTTCTACCAAGCGTGGGATGTCCAGGAAACCGATTTTCCTCTGCAAGAAAAGGTCCACTGCCACCTCGTCGGCCGCGTTCAAAACTGCCGGGAACGTGGCCCCTTGACGCCCGGCTTCGAGGGCCAACCCCAGACAGGGAAACCGGTCCCAGTCGGGCTCTTCAAAGGTAAGGGATCCCAAAACCGTCAAGTCCAGGCGGGGATACGCGTTGGCCCACCTCTCCGGCCAGGTGAGGGCGTACTGGATGGGCAGCCGCATATCGGGCAGGCTCATATGGGCCAGGGAACTGCCATCATTATATGTAACTATGGCGTGAACAATGCTTTGGGGATGGATTATCACCTCGATATCCCGGTAATCCAGCCGGAAAAGGTGTTTGGCTTCTATCACCTCTAATCCCTTGTTCATTAGGGTGGCCGAATCTACGGTGACCCGCGGTCCCATCTGCCAGTTCGGGTGGGCCAGGGCCATTTCCGGGGTTACCCTCTCCATTTCTTTCAGGGAAAGTTTCCTGAAGGGGCCGCCCGATGCGGTGAGGATCACCTTATGGATACCTTCCCCCGGCCGCAGGCATTGGAAGACGGCCGAATGTTCGCTGTCCACGGGTAGGATGCAAACGTCCCTGCGCCGAACCTCTTCCATAACCAGGTCCCCGGCGGTGACCAGGATCTCTTTGTTGGCCAAGGCTATGTTCTTCCCGGCCTCGATGGCCGCCAGTACAGCCGGGAGGCTTGTGGTGCCCACCATGGCCGCCAGCACCAGGTCGGCTTCGGGGAGGGTGGCCGCCGCCAGGAGCCCCTCCGGCCCGGCCAGGACCTCCACCCCCAACCCGCCGACCCGTTCCCGTAATTCCCGCTGTTTGACCTCCTCCAGGACCACCGCCACCCGGGGACGGTGGCGCCTTATCTGTTCCTCCAGGCGCTCTATGTTGCGGGCCGCGGCCAGGGCAAGGACTCTAAATCCGTCCGGAAAGTTCTCTATGACTTCCAGGGCCTGCCGTCCGATGGATCCGGTAGACCCCAGGATAACTATGCCTTTGCTCATCAGGTGCCTCCTGTCTGTCGGCTGCTATAGATTACGGCTTTGACTACCAGTACCGTTAGCGGACCTATAATGAGCCCGGCAATACCCAAGAGCTTCAACCCGGCATAGAGGGCCGCCAGGGTGGTTAAAGGGTGCAATCCCAGGCTGACGGCCACCAGTTTGGGCTGCAAGATCTGTCGTAGGATGATAATAAAGCTGTAGAGGACCAGCAGCGCTATCCCCAACCCGTACCTGCCCTGGATAAATTCCCACACGGCCCAGGGGATGTAAATGGTCCCCGGGCCCACGATGGGCAAAAGATCGGCCAGGCCGATTACAAAGGCCAGGGTTAAGGCGTAGTCTACCTTCAAAATCAGCAGTCCGATAACCGTCTGGAGGATCTGCAGGCTTATCAGGACCGTTTCTGCCCGCAAAAGGCCAATTATGGCCTTGCCGAGGAAAACCCCTGTGCGCTCCACCCGTTCCGCCCACACGGGGGGCAAGGCGCCGCGCAGGGCCACCAATATGAGCTCCTTGTCCCGGCTGAAAAAGAAGGTGGCCACCAGGACAATGATTATGAGTATAAAGAGTTCGGGCAGGGAACCCAGGAAGGTTATCAGGCCCTGGGCGAGATAAGTCAACCATTCCCTCAGGGTGGCAATACCGGTATCTATGAAGTTCTGCAGGTAATTTGGAACATCCGTCGGCCAGTTGGGCGAAAAATAAAAAGCCTGCAGCCGGTTGAACCATTCCGCCAGGACTCCCCCCAGGCTCCGGGCCTGAGCAGGCAGGCTGGCCACCAGGGCCTGTAGCTCAACTACGAGGCTGGACACCAAAACAAAAAGAAGGATGCCGGCCAGCCCCAGGCAGAGCAGCAGCGTAGCAAGTACGGCCAGGCTACGGCTGACCCTACCCCGGTACTGGATAAAGTTTACCACCGGATCGATAAGGGCTGCAAGTAGGGCCGCCAAGGCAAAAGGTAGTACCACCGAGGACATCCTGCGGTAAATAACCGCTACCGCGGGCAAAACATAATAAAAAACCAGTAAAAAGATAACCGTTAGGACCAGACCGAAAAGGAGTATCCGAAAAGACCGGTTAAAAGGTTCAGGCGCCGACAATAATTTCACCTCAATAAAATTTTAGGTAACCAATCTCCAGAAATAGTATACCACTGGTCCTACCAGAAACAAACTATCGAATCGGTCGAGGATTCCACCGTGGCCGGGAAGAAAGTGGCCGCTGTCTTTGGCTCCGGCCATGCGTTTCATCCCGGATTCTATGAGGTCCCCAGCCTGCCCGGCGGCCGCCGCCAGCACCCCCAGGACCGCCAGGTGCCAGGCATCCAGGGGTAGCAAGCGTGGGCCCACCGTCAAGCTTGTAACTAATACCCCCGCCAGACCGCTTAAAGCCCCTTCCCAGGTCTTGGCCGGGCTCAACCCGGGACACAGCTTCCTCTTACCCCAGGAGAGCCCTCCCAGGTAAGCGGCCGTATCGTTAACCCAGGTCGAGATCAGGCTGTACAAGAGGAGGGAAAATCCCCACTCAGGGACGAAGCGAAGGAGCATCAGGTGGCTCAAAGACCCGGACACATACAGAAGCCCGGCGTAGCTGACAGCCGTGTCCGCCAGGGAATACCGGGGATAGGCGAATAAGAAGACCAAAAGGAAAAGGAAGAGGGCCCCTTGCGGAAAAAAGGCGGGGAAGTCACGGCCCCAGTACACCATGAGGAACAGTACCAGGCCGGCCAGTTGACCCCAAATTCCTAAAGGCTTGAGGCCCATTCGCCGCAATAAATTATAATATTCCTTTAACCCCCAAAAGGATATCAGGATTAAAAGGGCCCCCAACCACAGGCCTCCAACATAGGCCGCACCGGTAAGAAGGGGTATACCCACTACGGCCACCAGAACCCTTTGTGCCAACACCTACTTTAGTCCTCCAAAGCGCCGCTCCCGCCGGGCATAATCCTCCAGGGCTGCCAGGAGATCCTCACGGCGGAAATCCGGCCATAAAGTAGAAGTAACCCACAATTCCGTGTAGGCCGCCTGCCACAGCAAAAAGTTACTGAGGCGCATTTCTCCGGCCGCCCGTATTAAGAGATCGGGGTCGGGCAAACCCGCCGTGTAGAGGTATTTCTCCAGGGTGTCTTCCCGAATCTCTTCCCACCTCAATTTTCCTTCTTCCACATCCCGAACCATGGCCGCACAAGCGTCCGCCAGCTCCGCCCGGCCGCCGTAATTCAGAGCCAGATTTAAAACCAGGCGCCGGTTCCCTGCCGTGGTTTCCATGGCCTGCTGTAGCTTCTGCCGGGCCTCCACCGGGAGTTCGGATATCCTGCCGATGGCGCGTATCTGCACGCCCTGTTCGTGCAGCTCCTCCACTTCCCGCTCCAGGTATTCCACCAGGAGATGCATCAAGGCCTGTACTTCCGACCGGGGACGCTTCCAGTTTTCAGTCGAAAAAGCATATACCGTCAGGATTTGAATGTCCCATTCCAGGCAGGCCTTAACCACTTCCCGCAGGGCTTCCACTCCCGCCCGGTGACCGGCCGCCCGCGGCAGGCCCCGCTTTTGGGCCCAACGGCCGTTCCCGTCCATAATGATAGCCACATGGCGGGGCAGGCGCTCGGGTAGGGAACCGTCCCTCTTCTTTTTGCGCCGTTTAGGAAAGAATATCGACAGCACTCATCCGCTACCTCCCGGGGCATCCCATAAAACAAACCCCCTCCGGGGGAGGGGGATGACCGCCATCACTCTTCTACGATGGCTTCGTTGGGGCAAACTTCCATACACGTACCGCAATTAGTGCAGACCTCAGGGTCGATGACGAAGATGTTATCTCCCTCCGAAATGGCCCCGCTGGGGCACTCATCTGCACATACGCCGCAAGCCAGGCACTCCTCAGTAATCCGGTAGGCCATCCTTCCTTCCACCTCCTTTCGCCGGTGGCTGGGTATATACAGGGGCCAGCACCAGTTCTACCTGGCCGGCTCCCACCACCCTCACCCTCACAACCCGGTCTTCTCCCTCCGAGGTGGAGCCCGGTTCTCGACCGGTAAATTTGACCTCTGCCACCCGGTAACCGGCTTCGGCGAGGTGCGCCTCCGCTTCCTCGCGGGGCAGTCCCAGGATTTTTTCCCACAACGGTCCCTTAAACCTCCATGATCTCTTCTTCCTTCACGGCCAGGGCTTTGTCTATAGCCTGGATATATTTGTCGGTCAACTTTTGCACCTTATCCTGGGCGCGGCGGACCTCATCCTCCGAGGCTTCTCCGCTCTTTTCCCTGGCCTTGAGCTTGTCGTTGGCCTCCCGCCGGATGTTCCGCACCATCACCCGGAACTCTTCGGCTTTCTTGCGCGCTACCTTGACGAGTTCGGCCCGCCTCTCCTCGGTTAACTGGGGCAGAACGATCCGCAGCACGGAGCCGTCGTTGGTGGGGGTTAATCCTAAGTCCGACTTCAGGATGGCCTTTTCCATCTCTCCCAAGATCGAACGGTCCCACGGCTGAACCACCAGCAACCGCGCCTCCGGGGCCGAAATGGTGGCCAATTGGTTGATGGGCGTAGGCGTACCGTAGTAGTTCACCTGTACCTTCTCCAACAGGGCCGGGTTGGCCCGTCCGGCGCGAATGGTAGCCAGCTCCCGCCGGAGCCCTTCCACGGTTTTCTGCATCTTGCTTTCCGCTTCTTTAAGGATATCCTCCAATGCAACCTACCTCCCAACGTAGGTCCCTATTTCTTCGCCCATAACGGCCTTCAATATATTACCCTTCTGCTTGATACCGAACACAATAAGGGGAATGTTGTTGTCCATACAGAGAGAGGTAGCGGTAGAATCCATCACGCCCAACTTGCCGTTCAAGACATCCAGGTAGTCCAACCCCGTGTATCTCTTGGCGTCCGGGTTCTCCTCCGGATCGGAGTCGTACACGCCGTCTACCTTCTTGGCCATCAGTATAACGTCGGCTTCGATTTCCGCAGCCCGCAGGGCCGCCGTGGTGTCGGTGGAAAAATAGGGGTTGCCGGTTCCTGCCGCAAAGATCACCACTCGGCCCTTCTCCAGGTGCCGGATGGCCCGGCGCCGGATGTAGGGCTCGGCAATCTGCCGCATCTCGATGGCCGTCTGGACCCGCGTGTCCACCCCTATCCTTTCCAGGGCGTCCTGGAGGGCCAGGGCGTTGATGACTGTGGCCAGCATGCCCATATAGTCCGCCGTGGCCCGATCCATGCCCTTGGCGCTGCCCTTAACACCCCGCCAGATATTGCCGCCGCCCACCACTACGGCCACATCCACGCCCAAATCCCTAACTTCCTTGATCTGCTCCGCAATGGATCTGATGGTGTCCTGGTCGATACCAAAACCGAGGTTCCCGGCCAAGGCCTCTCCGCTTAACTTCAAGACCACCCTCTTGTACTTGGGTTTGCCCATGAAGTCAAAACCTCCATGACTCCCCATAATGTTTCTACACCGGCCCTAAAATTCCTCTCACCGGCGGAAAAAAAGAGCACTTCCGTGCTCTTTCTTCATTACCCCTCTGTCCCTCCTTCCCCTAACTCGAACCGTACAAAGCGGCGTACCTCTATGTTCTCCCCCAGCTTGGCTATTTTTTCGGCAATGAGATCCTTTACGGTACGGTCCATATCCTTAATGAAGGGCTGTTCCAGGAGGCAGGCTTCTTGATAAAACTTTTCCAGCCGGCCCTCTACGATTTTATCGATAACCTTGTCGGGCTTGCCTTCGTTGAGGGCTTGGGCCCGGAGGATGCTTTTCTCCTTCTCGATTTCTTCCCCGGGAACATCCTCCCGCCGCACATACCGGGGACGGGCGGCCGCCACCTGCATGGCCAGATCGTGGACCAGTTGTTTAAATTCGTCGGTCCGGGCCACAAAATCGGTCTCACAGTTGACCTCGATCAGCACTCCGATGCGGCCCCCGCCGTGGATATAGGCGTCTACTATGCCTTCACCCGTAGCGCGCCCCGCCTTTTTGGCGGCGGCGGCCAGGCCCTTGGTACGAAGGTATTCGATGGCTTTCTCCATGTCTCCCCCGGTTTCTTCCAGGGCCCTCTTACAGTCCATCATACCTGCCCCGGTACGGCTTCGCAGCTCCTTAACGTCCGCAGCAGAGATCATGGCTATCCCCCTTTTACTCACCAACGGCTTCCGGCTGGTCCTGTCCCTGGAGCCCTTCCAGTACGGCGTCGGCTATCTTGCTGGTCAACAGCCGGATGGCGCGGATGGCGTCGTCATTACCCGGAATGACATAATCGATCTCGTCGGGATTGCAGTTGGTATCCACAATGGCCACTACGGGTATGCCCAAACGCCGGGCCTCGGCCACGGCGATGCGCTCTTTACGCGGGTCGACTACGTAAAGGGCGTCCGGCAACTGCCTCATTTCCTTGATGCCGCCCAGGAAACGCTCGAGCCTCTCCCTCTCCTTGCGCAGGGTCATAGCTTCCTTCTTGGGCAGCAGTTCCAGGGTCCCGTCCTCTTCCATGCGCTCCAGTTCCTTGAGGCGCTCGATTCGCCTGCGGATGGTGGCGAAATTAGTCAGGGTGCCCCCCAGCCAGCGCACGTTTACGTAAAACATCCCGCACCGCTGGGCTTCTTCTTTGATGGATTCCTGGGCTTGCTTCTTAGTGCCGACGAAGAGAATCTTGCCCCCGTTGCTGGCCGTTTCCCGGACGAAATTGTAGGCTTCCTCGATTTTTTTCACCGTACGCTGCAGATCGATGATGTAGATGCCGTTGCGCTCGGTGAAGATGTAAGGCGCCATTTTGGGATTCCAGCGCCTCGTCTGGTGGCCGAAGTGGACTCCCGCTTCCAGCAGCTGTTTCATGGAAACAATGGCCATTAATCCTAACCTCCCGGTGGTTTTTATTCCTCCGCCGCCTTCAACGGCCCAAAAGACCTTGCCCGGCACCCTTTCGGGCCTCCGCCGGCGTGTGTAGTAATACACCAGCGGTAGTATAGCATAATCCAGAGTCTACCGCAAGCTCAACCGCCCGTATTAAGTAAAGCCGGGGAATATCCCTCCCCGGCTTTACTGCTACCCCGAAAATGGCTTCTCACCGGGCCGGCATTGTTTTCGCTCGCTAAGTGGTCCTCGCGGAGCAGCCCACGGCTCAGCCTCGGGCTCGGGCGGGGTTCCCGGCCTATTCAGCATCCCTGCTTCAGAGGCCGGCCTCGGACTTCCTGTCCTCGGCCCCGCCCTCCCTCCTCGGCTTCGCCAAGGCTGCTCATCCGCTCGGACCAAATCGCTCGCAGGGGAGAAATGCCGGCCCGTTGTTTTCATCCTTCTGCTGGTGCCGCTCGGC
>DOLC01000001.1 GCA_003509545.1 Peptococcaceae bacterium | reverse complement strand
CAACCTGGGCAAGTACCAAGGAGAGTTTCAGGTCATCGCTTACCCCAACGGCTTTCTCTACATCAGAATACCCGACCTGGCCTATACTTCCGGCTTCCGGAGGAACTACCTCATAGGTGTCTTAACCAAAGCAGTGGTAGACATAGCCTTCTTTCTGGGCAAGCCGGTTGTACTGGAAAACCTCGATTTCGGCAAAGACAGGCTGGACACCAACAAAAAGTTCAACCGCATGGCTTCCAACTTTCCCTTTACGAAGATGGTGGAGGCGGTATGCCGGAGGGCGGTCAAAGAGGGGGTTCCCTTCAAACTAGTGCCTGCCCGCCACACCTCCACCATAGGCTACTGGAAGTACATGGAGCGTTACGCCGTTCCGGTGCATTGTGCGGCGGCACTAAGCATAGGCCGCCGGGCGATGGGCTTTAAGGAACGGGTAACGAAAGAAATGAAGCAACTGGTAGCCAGTATCAAGCAAAACCTGGCCCGCAAGGTCAATCCTGATACACCGGGGGAAGGAGAAGGGATGACCCGTGGGGTCAGGGCCTGCTTAAGGCGTCTGGACAGGAAGCTCCTTTTGCACAACGGGCTTCCGCCGTGGCAGCAGGAGGCGTACTACTCCGTCTGGCATGATCTCAAACAGTTGGCCCTGTCCTTACGGTGACCCCGTTTAGCCGGTGTCGGACAAACCGGTAGGCGTCCTAACAGGATGCGGGAGGCGGGACTGGTTCCCCGCCGGAAGGTCGACACAGTCCGGAGGAAGTTCAAAGCTTCCCCGCTGTCAGGCGGTCCGTGTCGGTTGTGCCCTTCCGGTGCAGCACTCCCGTCCGGGTGGAACTCCCGGGCCGAGGTCCCCTGTCGCCCTGCCCCTCGGGGGGCAAATCAAGTATCCGGGAAGGAGGCGAAAGCCTGGTCTGGGGGCCGGCTTGGCTGGAAATAAAAACAGTCAAGTTTTTTGAACCAGGCCGTACTCTCCATCCTGCGCAAGTACCTGGAAAAGTATTACCGTGTCTGCCAGGAGCGATGGGAATCCCGGCATATGGTCTACGGCTTGCTCCGGGAAAATCACCCCAACTTCCAGGACTACACGGTCAAGATACCCAGGTCTGACAGACAGCTTATTGCCGCAGTGAAACAGCTCATCGAAGAAAGACAACGCATTTATGTAAAATATGGTACAATAAGGCAGCATTTTGTCTGCAACGGCCTGCCGGGCGCATAAAGAAAACCGGGCTCGCGCTCGGTTTTCTTCATGCCCAAAAAAAGAAGGCGCTTCACTTGCGCCTTCTGCCTTTAGTGAATAGTGGTCGGAGTGGGGAGACTTGAACTCCCGGCCTCATGGTCCCGAACCATGCGCTCTAACCAAACTGAGCTACACCCCGACGACCTGAAGCTAGCTTTATTATACCGCCCTCAACAGGTCGGAGTCAAGAACGGGGCCAGCCCGTTAGTGTGAACATTGCCTCGGCTTAGTCAAATGACAAGGCCGGTAGGGGTAGCCTGCTAAGGCAAGAGGCGCGGGTATACTCCCCGGAAGGTGGGGCGCTACCTATGGAGAAAAAACGCCTTAGCCCCTAAGGAGGGACAGGGCTTCTGACCGCAGGGCCTCGTCGTCGTGCAGAACTCCCCGCACGGCAGAGGTGATGGTTAGCGAACCGGGCTTCTTCACTCCACGCATGGTCATGCACATGTGCTCGGCTTCGATGACTACGATAACGCCCAGGGCTCCCACGTGTTCCATGATGGCGTCGGCTATCTGCTTGGTCATGCGCTCCTGGAGCTGGGGCCGCTTGGCGAAAGTCTCAATGCCCCGCACCAGTTTGCTCAGACCCACCACGCGGCCCCGGCGGGGAATGTAGCCCAGGTGCACTTTGCCGAAAAAGGGCAGCAGGTGGTGCTCGCACATGGAGTAAAAGGGTATATCCTTCACCAGGACCAGTTCTTCGTGCTTTTCGGTGTAGAGCACGCTGAAGGCATCCGCCGGATCCTGCTCCAGCCCGGCAAAGATCTCCTGGTACATGCGGGCCACCCGGCGGGGGGTATCCTTCAACCCTTCCCTCTCGGGGTCCTCGCCGATGGCTTCCAAGAGCATCCTCACGGCCCGCTCGATCTTAGCTGTGTCGAACACCGTGCACCGACCTCGCTCTAATATTTCAGCGGCCCGTAGTATTCCACCTTGCTGGGCTCCTTGAGCTGGGCCAGGAAGTCCTTGGCCGTCTTGCCGGCATAGATCTCGCCGCCGGTCAGTTCGGCCAGGGGTACCAGGACAAAGGATCTCTCAAAGGCCCGTGGATGGGGGACGATAAGTTCCGGTAGGTTGATGCGCTCCTGGCCGTAGAGGATAATATCGATGTCGATGGTCCGCGGCCCCCAGTGGATCCTGCGCTCCCGCTGGAGGAGGACTTCTATGCGCTGGGTTTCCTGCAGGAGCTCAACGGGGCTCAGGTCGGTGTCGCAGGCCACCACGGCATTCAGGAACCAGTCCTGGTCTTTATAGCCCACCGGTTCCGTAAAGTACAGGGAAGAAGCCTGGCGGACGGTAATCCGGGGATGGCCGTTGAGCATGCGTACGGCCTGGCGTATGTACTCTTCCTTGGGCTCGATGTTGGAGCCCAGGCCCAGGTAGACCCGGGTAAGCTGGCGCCTGGTAATCTGTACCTGGACACCCGCCAGGATGCCGGCAATGGGCACTTCCGGCTTGGTAACGGTTACCTCCACCTGCTGGACGCTCTTAAAACTGGCCAGGACCGTCCCGGCAATCCTCTCGGCCAGGGCTTCTATGAGGTTGAACTTTTCCCCTTCTACTATCTCCTTGACCAGGCCGTAGAGCTTGGTATAATCAATGCTTTCCCGGATGCTGTCCCTCTGGCCGGCCGCGTACAGGTCTAGGTGGACCGTCACGTCCACCAAGAAACGCTGGCCCAGGGTTTTTTCCTCCGGGAGTACCCCGTGATACCCGTAAAAGGACATTCCCTTTAAAGTGATCTTATCCGTCATAATTTCCCCTCACTATGGCGTCGGTGACCCGTACTACTTGTTTCATCTCACGCACGTCGTGGACTCTCACGATGTCGGCGCCGCGGGCGATGCTCAAGGCCACGGTGGCTGCCGTCCCCCACACCCTTTCCCTGGGCTCCAGATCCAAGATCCGGCCGATAAAGCTCTTGCGGGAGGTGCCCACCAGAAGGGGCTGGCCCAGGTCTTTGAATTCCTCCAGCCGCCGGAGGATCTCGAGGTTGTGCTCCAGGTTCTTGCCGAAGCCTATGCCCGGGTCCACAATAACCTTCTCCCTGGCCAGGCCGGCTGCCACGGCCATTTCCACACCTCGCCGCAGGTAGTCCTTTACCTCACCGATCACGTCCTCATAGGTGGGGTTGTCCTGCATGTTTTTGGGCGTGCCCTTGATATGCATGACCACCACCGGGCAGCCGAAGCGGGCCACCACCCGGGCCATTTCCGGGTCGGCCCGCAGGCCGCTAATGTCGTTAATGATGGTAGCCCCGTGCTCCAGGGCCGCGCGGGCCACTTCGGCCTTGTAGGTGTCCACCGAAAGGGGAACGGAGAGCTCTCTGGACAGCCTGTCCACCACCGGGATGACCCGGCGGAGCTCCTCTTCCAGGGGAAGGGGGTCGGCCCCCGGCCGGGTGGACTCTCCGCCTATATCAATGATGTCGGCGCCGGCGGCCGCCATCTCCCGGGCCCTGGCCACCGCCTTTTCCAGATCGAAATAGAGGCCGCCGTCGGAAAAGGAATCCGGGGTGACGTTGAGGATGCCCATAACATAAGTCCGCCGGCCGAAGTCAAATTTATAACCGTTGTAGCTGAACCCTTGCAGCAAAGCAGTTCCCGAGGCGGGGGGCACGGTACTTCATCCCGACCCGAGTTTCCTCCTTTCCGGGGGTCTTAACTTATGGTAGTGCAACAGGAGAAAGCTGTCAATGTAAAAGGGGCACCGGCGCAAGCCCCTCCCGTACGAGCCAAATCACCCTGTTAAAACCGGGGACAAGCCAAGCCAAAACACATGACCCATTCTTATTGCTATACTAGCCCGGGAAAACCGGACTGGCGCAGGGCTTCATAAAGAACGAGGGCCACGCTATTGGCCAGGTTGAGGGAGCGCAGCCCCGGCCGCATGGGGATGCGCAGCACCCTGTCTCCCGCTTCTTCCAAAATCGCCGCCGGGAGGCCCCTGGTCTCGGGGCCGAAAATAAGAAAATCCCCCTCCCGGTAGCCGGGTTCCGTATAAAGGCGCTTTCCTTTCGTGGAAAAGTAATAGCAGTTGGCCCGGGGATAAGCCCGGCAGAAGGCAGGCCAGCTGGCGTGTTCCTCAATGACCACCCAGTCCCAATAGTCCAGCCCGGCCCGTTTTAGGTGTTTTTCACTTAAGGTGAAGCCCAGGGGGTGGATAAGGTGTAGGACGCTCCCGGTGGCCGCACAGGTGCGGGCTATGTTGCCCGCATTTTGGGGTATCTCCGGCTCCACCAATACTATGTGAAAGGGCATTCTTTAGCGGCCGCTCCTTCTTAAGCTTATAATATTTCCGTATGGTAATCTAGGAGTTCTAAGTCCGCCTGGGTCTCGATAAAGCGCACCACGGCGGCCAAAATCTGGTCGGCGTGGGCCCCGGCATTGCTGACGCAGGCGATCCCTAAGGTGGCACGGCTGCGGTGCCCTTGGTGATCGACTTCTGCGGCGGCCACCTGATAGCGGTGGCGCACCCGTTCCAGCAGCCCTTTTATGACCCGTCGCTTGTCTTTCAAGGTCAGGGCCCCCGGAAGCCGGAGTTCTACCGTGCAGATGCCCACAACCATGGCGGCCCTCCTCCCCAGTCATGATAGCACAGGGCCCAGGGTTGCCATTCTGTCCGGATTAGGCTATCCTATTGACGAAAGGAGAGGAGAAACAACCCATGGGCCAGAACTTAGCGGAAAAGATCCTTTCCCGCCACTTAATCGAAGGAAGGATGGTGCCGGGTGAGGAAATAGCCATCCGCATCGATCAGACCCTCACCCAGGACGCCACCGGCACCATGGCCTACCTCCAATTCGAGGCCATGGGGATAGACCGGGTACGCACCAAGCTCTCCGTAAGCTACGTGGACCACAATACCCTGCAGACCGGCTTTGAAAATGCCGACGATCACCTCTTCCTGCAAAGCGTGGCCGCCAAGTACGGCATCGTCTTCTCGCGGCCGGGGAACGGCATCTGCCACCAGGTTCACCTGGAGCGCTTTGCCGTACCGGGCACCACCCTTCTGGGCTCGGACAGCCACACGCCTACCGCAGGGGGCATAGGTGCCCTTGCCATAGGCGCCGGGGGCCTGGAGGTGGCGGTGGCCATGGCCGGCGGCCCCTTTTATTTTACCATGCCGGAAGTGATTCGCATCAACCTCCACGGCCGCCTGTCGCCCTGGGTTAGCGCCAAGGATGTGATCCTGGAAGTCCTGCGCCTCTTAACCGTTAAGGGCGGCGTGGGCAAGATCATCGAATACGGCGGCGACGGGGTAAAGACGTTGTCGGTTCCCGAACGGGCCACCATCGCCAACATGGGGGCCGAACTGGGCGCCACTGCTTCCATTTTCCCCAGCGACGAGGTGACCCGGGCCTTTCTGCGGGCCCAGGGGCGGGAGGAAGACTGGGTGGAACTCCTACCCGACCCGGACGCCGTGTACAGCCAGGTGCTGGATATCGACCTCGGGAGCCTGGAACCCCTGGTAGCCCAGCCCCATATGCCCGACAGGGTGGCCAGGGTGCGGGAAGTGGGGCCTATCAAGGTGGACCAGGTGGCCATCGGTAGCTGCACCAATTCCTCCTATGCCGACCTTATGCGGGTGGCCGCCATGCTGAAGGGTCGGCGCGTCCACCCGGAGGTGAGCCTGGTCATTTCTCCCGGTTCCCGCCAGGTGTTCTACCTCCTGGCCCAGAACGGCGCCCTGGCCGACCTCATCGCCGCCGGGGCCAGGATCCTGGAGTGTGCCTGCGGCCCCTGTATCGGCATGGGACAGGCCCCGCCCTCCGGCGGTGTCTCGGTGCGCACCTTCAACCGCAACTTCCGCGGCCGCAGCGGCACGGCCGATGCTTCTGTTTACCTGGCCGGCCCCGAAGTGGCGGCGGCCACGGCCCTCACCGGCGTCCTTACCGACCCCCGGGACCTGGGCATGCCCCCGATTACCGTAACCCTGCCCGAGCGCTTCCCCGTGGACGACGGCCTCCTCATCTTCCCTCCGCCCGCCGGGACGGAGGTGGAGATCAGGCGAGGGCCCAATATCAAACCCCTGCCTGCGGCCCAGCCCCTACCGGAAGAGATCTCGGCACCGGTACTGCTTAAGCTGGGGGACAACATCACCACCGACGATATTTCTCCAGCCGGGGCCAAATACCTGCCCCTGCGGTCCAACATACCGGCCCTGGCGGAGCATGCTTTTGAAGGCATCGACCCCACCTTCGCCGGGCGGGCCCGGGAAGCAGGCCGGGGCATTATCGTGGGCGGGCAGAACTACGGCCAGGGTTCGAGCAGGGAACATGCCGCCCTGTGCCCCATGTACCTGGGCATTAAGGCCGTCATCGCCAAGTCCTTTGCCCGCATCCACCGCAGCAATTTGATCAACTTCGGCATCCTGCCCCTCATCTTTGTCCGCGAAGAGGATTACGAGGGCGTAGAACAGGGCGACGTGCTGGCCCTCGACCTCCGGGGCGGGCTGGAAGCCGAGGTCCTCACCATCCGGAATGTAACTCGCGGCACCTCCTTCCAGGTGCGCCACGGCCTGTCGCCGCGCCAGAGGAGAATCCTCCTGGCCGGCGGCCTTTTGAACTACACTAAACAGCACTCGTAATACGCCAAAAGGCCGGGAAATCCCGGCCTTTTGCGCAAACACATCTTTACGTCTTCGCTTTAACCGTGGATGAGGACCGGCAGGCAGCGGGTGCACACCCAGGTGCTCTCCCCGCGGTGGCGGGCAAGGAGGACTACTGCCCCCTCCTCGTCGGCGCCGCAGCGGAAGCACGCCACCCTTTCGCCCCGGGCCCTCTTGGCCGCCAGGTTGGCGGCGGCCTCCGGGTCGAAGGGAGGCGCCTCCCGCTCCTCGATGGACAGGGCGCCTACGGGACAGATGGAGAGGCAGACGCCGGCGCCGTCGCACAGCTCCTCCCGCAGCACCTTGGCCTTGCCGTCCACTATTTCAATGGCCCCCTCGGCACAAGGCGTGACGCAGAGGCCGCACCCGGTGCACAGCTCCTCATCGATACGTACTATCTTGCGCTTCACAGCCTAATTCGCCCCTTTCTGCTGCTTTTCGCCCCTATTCTACCCGCCTTTCCTCTCCCTGTAAGTGATCTGCATCAATTTTTCCCATGATGCCGGTCGCAGTAGCGGCAGTAGCCGCTGATGGGGCATTCCCCGCACCGGGGACTGCGGGCCAGGCAGCAGTAGCGACCGTGAAAGATGAAGAGGTGGTGGGCCCGTCCTCGGGTGCCGGGGGGCAGGATGGCCGTTAGCTGCTCCTCGGCCTCCTCCGGGGTCCCGGCCCGGACCAACCCTATTCTATTGGTCACCCGGAAAACGTGGGTGTCCACGGCGATGACATCCTGGCCGAAGGCCTGGCTTAAGACAACATTGGCCACCTTGCGCCCCACACCGGGCAGGGCCATCAGCTCCTCCCGGCTCCGGGGAACTTCCCCGCCGTGGCGGTCCACCAGAATCCCGGCCGCCGCCACCAGGTTGCGGCTCTTGGAGCGAAAAAGGCCGAGGGACTTGATGTCCTCTTCCAGCTCCTCCGGGGCAGCCCGGGCCAGGTCCCGGGGAGCGGGATATTTGGCGAAAAGCCCGACGGTCACTTTGTTGACCCGTTTGTCCGTGGTCTGGGCCGACAGGATGGCGGCCACCAGCAGTTGAAAGGGGTTGCCGAATTTTAGCTGGGGTCCTGCGTTAGGGTAGGCCCGTTCGAGGGCCTGCAAAACAGCCTGCACCTCCGCTGGTTGCATAAACCCTTCCCCTTCGTCAGAAACTTATATAGAAAAAATCCCCGAGGAGGGACCGTAATTGCTCTGTGCAGAAGTAAGCCTCTATCCCCAAAAGACTACCCGGGCCAGCGAGATAATCAACGCCTCCATTGAGATGCTGGCCCGGGAAAACATCGATTACTCCGTCGGTTCTTTGAGCACCCACCTCCACGGTTCCGAGGAGGAGGTATGGAAGGGGCTGCGCAAAATGTTCGAGGAGGCCAGTCGGTCGGGAGAGGTGAGCATGGTGGTTACCATCTCCAATGCGGTACATTAAAGCGCCTTCCCCCTTAAACTCTTGCAAGCCGAGAGCAATATACCACAGATCTACAAAACCCGTCAACGGAGTGTTTAACTGACGTATCCCCACTTTTCAGCCTGCTTTGGCTTACGCTCGCAAAGGCCTCCCTCGCGGGCCAAACTATCGCTCGGCCTAAAAGCTTAAGGCGGACTTCCCAGCAAATTCGACCTCCTGTCTCAGTTGCTGGCCGCAGGTCTCTCATGCCCTCGGGTCCGCCTCCGCTTTCGGCCTCGTTAAGTTTGGCTACCGCTCGGGCTTAGTCGCTCGCTTTCAAGCCAAAGCATGGCCACCCCGGCGAAAACTGGGGATGCCTCAGAGTGTTTAATGTACACTTTATCCTACTGGAGGCAGAGGCGAAGGGCCACGGTCAGAACGCCGGATTCGGCGGCATGCCAGGGCCAGGGACGGCCGGCGCCAATAACCTTTTCTCGTACCTCCCGGAAGTACGTCGAAAGCCGTTCCTCATCGCCCACCAGGGCCGCCGCCCAGGCCGCCAGGGGAGAGGTGAACTCCGTGGGGGAAGGGACGAGGTGCCAGGAAGGATAGTTGCGCAAGAAGGAACGGTAGATCTGCCGGGCCCGGGGGGTGCCCGGCTCCAGGACCCCGCAGGTGATGGTAAACAGCTGGGCCAGGACATCGGGATACCAGGTCTTCCAGTTGGGCCGCAGGCGGAGGCCGGCGGCATAGAGGAGCGGGCTGAAGCCATCGCCCACCCACATTTTGCGCCGGATACTCTCGACCACCCTGGAGGCCTTCCGCCGATAGAAGCCTGCCCAGTCATCGTTGCCCCACACTTCTTCCTGGAGCATCGCGTAATCCTCCAGGCCCCGGTACACCTCGCAGTTGTCCATGAGATACTTTACGGGCCAGTCGGGCCGGGCCAGGGTTAGGCCGTCCTTATGTTCCGTGGCCAGCATGGCTCCCGCTACGGCTTCCAGCTCTTCCCGGTGGGCCTGCAGCCACGCCCGGTCTCCGGTAGCCTCATAATAGCGCCGCACCAAGCTCAAGAACGTAGCCGCGTAGGAATCCGAGGAGTCGTAGCTTTCCTCGGGGATTTCCCGGCCGTCGGCGGCGATACGGTAATCGTAAACCGTGCCGTAAAGGCCGAAGCGGTCCGGGCGCTCCAGGTGGGCTACGTACCATTCGAGGTAGGCCCGCACCTTATCTCCGTAATCCCCTGCCGCCAGGACGCCGTACAGGGCAAGGTGGGCAAAATAGGGGACGATCTTCGGTCCTGCCGGATAGCGGGTGACAACGGCCCCCGAAGGAAGCTGGTGGGTTTCCAGGATCCACCAGGCCTCTTCTTGTAGCATTTTTTTAATTTCCATGTTAAGAATACCTCCCCCATATAATATGGCGGAGATACTCTTAAGGGTAACCGGATCAGGCCAGGTGCAGGGAAAGGTAAATGAGCAGGATCATAATGGTATTCCAGGTGCCGTGGGCCACCACCGCAGTAATGAGGGAGCCGCTGCGTTCGTAAAGGTAGGCCAGGCCCCATCCTCCCATGGCCAGGGGCAGGAGGCGAAGCCAGTCGAAGTGGAGGAGGGCGAAGACCAGACTGCTCAAGACCTGCCCGGCCAGGAGGCCGTACCGCGCCTTCAATAGGGGATAAAGGAAACCGCGGAAGTACAGCTCCTCCGTCACGGGGGCCAGTAAGGCGCCTAGAAACAGGGGTACCAGCAAATCCCTAAAGTTCCGGGCCCCGCGGACCAGTTCGGCGAAGGGTTGGGGAGCCGGGTCGGGCAAAAAGTTCTGCAGTAGGGCCCCGGCCAGGATTACCAAGATGAAAAGGGCGGTACCCCCGGCCACCCCCAGGAAGAAGGCCCGCCCCAACCGGTAGCCCGTAAGGCCCAACTGGACCAGACTGCCGCCGTACTTTACCCGGACCACATAATGGAGCCCGCCCAGGACCGCCGCCGCCTGGACCAGGCCGACCAGGAGAAACTGGCTGGACAGGGGCAGGGGTGGACGGACCCACTTCAAAAACAGGCTGAACCCGTAGCCGGCGGCGACCAGCAGGATTAGGACGAAAAGGGCATCCTTTATCTTCCAGGGGGGCTTGCGGTAGACCAGCATTTTCTCACCTTCCGCGGCTGAAATGGATACAGTTGTATTCTACCACACCGGGCCGGCTAGATCACCCCGGCGAAACCCTGGTGCATCCCCGGTGTGATTCTAAGCCTGCTTGGCTTCCGCTCGCAAAAGCCTCTTTCGCGGACAGGACTTTTGCTTGGCTTAAAGGCTTAAGGCAGGCTTCCCGGCAGAATTTAAGCCTCCTGCCTCAGTTGCCGGCCGCAAGGCTACCTGTTCCTCTGGCCTTTCTTAAGCCTTTCACCAAGCTAAAAGCCTGGGCTGTCGCTCCGGTCTGGTCCCTCGCTTCCAAGTCCAAGCAGGCCTCCTCCGAAATATTAATAGTA
>DOLC01000064.1 GCA_003509545.1 Peptococcaceae bacterium | reverse complement strand
GGAGTTCAGACGTGTGCTCTTCCGATCTCTGCCTCAATTGCCGGCCGCAAGGATACATGGCCTCGGGCCAAGCTTCAAGCCTTTCGCCAAGCTTAAAGCCTGGGCTAGCTGCGAAAGCTTGTTCGCTTGCTTCCAAGCCCAAGCAGGCCTGGCCCGCAAAAAGTGGGGATAACTCATGCCGGCATTTGTTCCGAGCGAGCGATTTGATCCGAGGGGATGAGCAGCCTCTGCGGAGCCGAGGAGGGAGGGCGGGGCCGAGGACCGGAAGTCCGAGGCCGGCCTCTGAAGAGAGGATGCTGAATAGGCCGGGAACCCCGCCCGAGCCCGAGGTTGAGCCGTAGCCTGCTCCGCGAGGACCACTTAGCGGGCGAAAACAATGCCGGCCTGGAGGGAATTTATTTTCGGGATAGGACCGGAGATTGCGACTTCCCCGTTGCCGCCCGCCACCGTAACAGTTCGGTTGGGCTATACGGTAGGACGAGGCCAGAGGTACAGTCTTCGCTATATTTCGGGGCCTTATCTTACCATAAAATGACATAACCTTTCCTTTTTCCCGAAGGAGTTTGAGCCATCGATGTCAAATATTTCCTGACAAAAGGAAGTACCCAAAGAGGTGACATCGATGGCAAAGAAATCCAAAATTGCTCCCTTACCCAAGATAGCCAAAATCCAGGTGACCGGACGCCTGGATTCCCTAACCGATCTTCTAAAACTCCGCCTGTTCGAATATTCCCCTCAATCCGTGGGCGAGCTGGTGGCCGCCGCCCAGAAAGATCTCCTGTCCCACCAATCCACGGCCAAAGTACAGAAAAACGTTAACCGGTGCCTCAGCAAAAACCCGTGCTTCAGAAATGAAGGAAAGGGCTTCTGGTGTCTGCGCCTGGACGGCCTCAAGGAGAACGACCCGGCCCACCGGCTCCTACAGACTAAGGGGATGGCCATGCGGCTTAGTGATATCAACAACGAGCTGCGGGAGGGCGGCAAGCCGGAAGTGCCTGGTGAAGAGAACCTGGTACACGATGGCCGCTTCTTGCGGCTCAAAGACGGGAGGTGGGGTTTGATCCACTGGTCCTATCGCGAGCCGGAGGAGGACAAAAAGCCGGCTGCGGCACAGCAAGACGAGGCCGCCGCTCCCGGTGCCGGAGATCCCCCTCAGGAACCCGAAAAAGAAAAGGATTTCTGGGACACCCTCTTTCCCCTCCGGCACGATGCCGGGCAGGCAGAGGCCGAAAGCGGCGCCGCCTGGCAGGAAGTGGCGGTCGGGGCGGAGGCGGCCACTTTGGTTCTAAATACGGGGCCGGAGCTAAGCTTAATTAACGGTGGGAAGACTACGCCCCCTGCCGAAGCGGTTCCCGGAAACCGGGAGCTGGCCGAACTGCGCCGGGAGGTGGAAGACCTTCGCAAGGAAAACCGGAACCTCCTGGCCGACCTGGAAAAGCTCCACCAGCGTAAAGAAGAGCTGCGGCAGGAGCTGACCCAGGTGGAAGAACAACTGGTCAGTTTAAGGGTGGAGAGGGATGCCTTGAAGAAAAGGGTCCACCACCTGGAGACCAGGCTCATGCAGCTCCAGGGCACCTTAAACAAGACGGTGGCCGATGCCCAGGCCGAGCAGGCCCGGCTTAAGCAGCAGCTCCGGGAGCAGGAGTACCGCCTGCAGACCACGTTGATTGCCAACGAAGACCTGGAACAGGCAGTGGCCGAACTCCAGCGGGAAAAGCAGGAGCTAAAACATTACCTATCCCTTTGGCCGGTCCGCCTGGCCCTGAAAATAGCTTCCCTGTTGGGCCTGACTTATTCCCGCCAGCGCGCCCGCCTGACCCTGTAACGGTTGTTGCTAACCCACCAGGCGCCGGCGGAGGAGATGGATGGGAGGGTAGAGGAAGACCACGATAAAGGCCAGCAGCCATACCACGTGGAGCCACAAGTGCCCGGCTATGTGCCCGAGGGTAAGGGCCCGCAGGAGCTCCACCACGTGGTACAGGGGGAGAAACCACGCCAGCCGTTGGGCCAGAGACGGCAGATCGTCCAGGGGGAAAAAGATGCCCGAAAACAGGAACATAGGGGTAATTATCAAGGTGAAATAATAACTAAAGGTATCGATTTTGGGCACCAGGCCGGTCCAGATCATGCTCAACTCGGCAAAGGCCAGGCCGCAGAGCACTAGGACCGGAGGTATTAAGAGGGCCCAGGGAGAGGGGACCAGCCCCAGCACAAAGATGACCAGGAGGATCACGCTCCCGTAAAGGAGGCCCTTGAAGGCTCCGAAGAGCATTTCCCCTAGGACGATTTCGTCTATAGTGAGGGGGGTAACCGCCAGGGCATAATAAATTTTCTGGTAGCGCATGCGGACGAAGCTATCGTAGGTGCATTCAGAGGCCGTGGCCCACATGGCCGAGGATGCGATGAGCCCCGGGGCCAAGAACTGGAGATAACTCATACCCTGGATAGGAGGGATATAATTTCCCAATCCCCAACCCATGGCACCGAGATACAGTAGGGGCTCTACAAAATTGAACATAATGTTAGCCAGCCAGGTCTTGCGGAAGACGACGAAGTTGCGCCAGAAGACCTTCCACGTACGCCGGGATAGCTGCAGGTTCACCGGGTTAACCCCCTCCCCGCCAGCTTTAAAAAGACATCTTCCAGGGTAGCCGGGCGCAGCATTTTGTGTCGGAAGGGCTTATTTTGCAACCGCGGCCAGACATCGTGGCCGCGGTCCGTATACAGGAACAGGGTTTCTCCCACGAGCTGGTAACCCTTGATTTGGCCGTCGATGCCGGTTAAGAACTCGCCGGGCCAGTGGTCGGGAAAGGGGGCCAGCTCAATTACTTCTCGGCCGATCTGGCGCCGTACCAGCTCCTCCGGAGGGCCTTCCGCCAGGATGCGCCCCTCGTTCATGACCAATACCCTGTCACAGAGATAGGCGGCTTCCTCCATGTAATGGGTGGTGAGGAGCACGGTTATCCCTTTTTCCTTGAGCTGGCGCAGTTTTTCCCATATCAGGCGTCGGGCTTCTGGATCGAGGCCGGTGGTCGGCTCGTCCATGATGAGCAGTCGCGGATTGTTGATGAGGGCCCTGGCGATGGCCAGCCGCCGCTTCATACCTCCAGAGAGTCGCTCCACCGAAGTTTGGGCCTTATCCCGGAGGTCGGTAAACTCCATCAGCTCCTCGGCCCTCTGCCGGGCTACCCTGGGCTGGAGGTCAAAATAGCTGGCATAGAGGAGCAAATTTTCCTTTACGGTAAGCTCGGGGTCCAGGGTATCCTCCTGGGGCACGACCCCCAACTGGGCTTTAATAGCCCGGGGATGCCGGCGGACGTCCAGGCCCAAAACGGATAGCTCCCCTTCCGAAATGGGGGTTAAGCAATAGATCATCCTTACGGTGGTGGTCTTGCCTGCGCCGTTGGGTCCCAGGAATCCTACGCATTCCCTCGCGCGGACGACGAAATCGATGCCCTTGACTGCCGTAAAACCGTTGTACCGCTTTACCAGGTTTTCGGCTCTTATAACTATCTCGTCCGTCATGGCTTAACAAAACTCCCCTACAAGTAAAAGGCCCTCGAGGAAAGGCATGGTTGCCCGGGGCCTACCAACAATAATTATAGCCTTGCCGGTTGTTCGCCGCAACCGAAGGGTAACTAAGTGTATCACTTAAAATCGTTCGAAACGAGTAAATACGTGAGTCATCCCCAGTTTTTGTTCTGGCCTGCTTTGGCTTATGCTCGCTCCGAAAACCCTCGCGGGCCAAACTAGCGCTCGGCCTCAAGCTCCGGCGGACTTCCCGTCAAATTCGGCATCCTGCCTCAGTTGCCGG
>DOLC01000065.1 GCA_003509545.1 Peptococcaceae bacterium | reverse complement strand
GCCTCAAGCTCCGGCGGACTTCCCAGCAAATTCGACCTCCTGTCTCAGTTGCCGGCCTCGGGCATCCATGCCCTCGGGTCCGCCTCCGCTTTCGGCCTCGTTAAGTTTGGCTACCGCTCGGGTTTAGTCGCTCGCTTTCAAGCCAAAGCATGGCCACCCCGGCGAAAACTGGGGATACCTCAGACCTACGGCCTGTGTTATAATTGAGGCGAAAGGAGGTCAGTTCCCCCGCATGCCAGCACATAAAAGGAAACCCCGCCGGAAACTCAACCTAAAGCGGCTTCTGCTGCTCCTGGTGGCCGTGGTGGTTCTGGCGGGTATCGGGTCCGGTGTAGGTTTGGCCTTCGACATCCTGCGAAGCCTTCCTTCCTGGGACCCCAACAACCTGCGCATGGATTTGACTACTTCTCTTTACGATAAAGACAATAATCCTTTCGCCACCCTTCACGGCGAACAGAACCGCCTTCATGCTTCCCTGGAAGAAATTCCTAAACACTTACAGGATGCCGTTATCGCCGTAGAGGACGTCCGTTTCTACCAGCACTACGGTATAGATCTGCGGAGCATCGCCCGGGCCGCCGTTACCAACCTGTTGCACCGCCAAATCCGGGAGGGCGGCAGCACCATTACCCAGCAGCTGGCCAAAAACGCCTTTATCGAAGACTGGGAGCGGACCTTCCGTCGCAAGATTCAGGAGGCCATCCTGGCCCTGCAGATAGAGCGCGTCTATACCAAGGAGGAAATCCTGGAGCACTACTTAAACATCGTGTACCTGGGGCCGGGAATCTACGGTGTTAAGGCCGCAGCCGAAGCCTACTTCGGCAAGGATGTAAAGGACCTGACTTTAGCCGAAAGCGCCCTTTTAGCAGGGATAATCCAAAGCCCGGCCCGCTTCTCCCCCCTGATCAAGGGCAACGAAAACGCGGCCAAGGAACGCCAGGCCACCGTACTGGCCAATATGGTAAAGTACGGTTTCATCAGCCAGGCCGAAGCCGACCGGGCTCTGCAACAAGAACTGGTCTTCAACGGCAAACCGCCTACGAGTACCCCTAAGTATCCCTATTTCGTGGACGCCGTCATTGAGGAAGCCAGTCGTCTCCTGGAAGAAAACGGCATCAGCGCCGCCGAGCTTTTCCGGGGCGGCCTCCATGTTTATACCACCCTGGACCCCAAGGTCCAGGCCAAGATGGAGGAAGTATACGCCAACCCGGCCAACTTCCCCAAGAGCCCTTCCGACCGCATTGTGGAGAGCGCCATGGTAGTCCTGGACCCCCATACCGGCGAGATAAGGGGACTGGTAGGAGGTCGGCAGTACACCGCCCGTCGAGGCCTCAACCGGGCTACTCAGTCCGAGCGCCAGCCGGGATCCACCATCAAGCCCCTGGTGGTCTATGCCCCGGCCCTGGAGAAGGGCTTTACCCCTGCTTCGGTCATCGACGACGTGCCCACTACTTTTCCCGGCCCGCCCAAACCCTTTGCTCCCCGCAATTACGACAACCGTTACCGCGGCCTTATCAGTATGCGGGAAGCCCTCCGCTGGTCGGTTAACGTAGTGGCCGTCAAAATGCTCCACACCATAGGCGTGGACACGGGCTGGGAATACGGCCGCAAGCTCGGACTACCCCTGCAGGAGGGCGACCGTAATTTATCCCTGGCCCTGGGGGGAATTACTTCGGGGGTCACCCCCCTCCAAATGGCCGCGGCCTACGGAGTTTTTGCCAACGGAGGTGTCTACATAACCCCCCATACCGTCACCCGGATTACCGACCGGCACGGCCGCGACCTGGTGGTCAACACCCCCCAACAGCAGGTAATTATGAGCGAGCAGATAGCCTATCTTATGACCGACATGTTGCAGACCGTGGTCAAATCCGGTACAGGCCAGCGTGCCCAGATCGGTCGGCCGGTCGCGGGAAAAACGGGCACCACTTCCCTCCCCGATTTGCCCGCCTTCAGCGGGCTGTCAGGGGTAAAGGATGCCTGGTTTGTAGGCTATACCCCCGAGCTGGTGGCCGCCGTCTGGATGGGCTATGACCAGACGGATGCCCAGCACTACCTCCGGGGAGTAGCCGGCGGTGGTCATCCGGCCCTTATCTGGAAGCAGGTCATGCAGGAGGCCTTAAAGGGAGTACCCGTGAAGGACTTTCCCCGGCCTTCGGGCATTGTGTATGCCGATGTCGATGCCAAATCCGGCCTCCTCCCCAGCGACTTAACGCCCAAAGAGTTTATCGTCAAAGAAATATTCACGGCCGATACCGTACCCAAAAAAGTGTCGGACGTATGGGTGCAGCTCGAGGTCTGCGCTACCACCGGCCAGCTGGCCTCACCCCACTGCCCTCAGGTTACTACCGGCGTCTTCCTCCGGCGCCCCGTGCCCTACACCGGTTCGGTGCAGCCGGAGGATGCCTACCTGGAACCGCCTAAGGAAGTCTGCACCCTCCACAGTTCCGGGGAGGCCCGGACCGTGCTCATATGCACCGACCCTCGCCATGGAGGGAAACCCGTTTTGGCCAACGTCCCCGGCCCCGGCCAGGAGGGCGGTTGCCCGCCGGAGTACGTTCAGAGCAAGGAGTTCGCCCCCGGAACCGCTCCTACCGAACACTGTAGACTGCCTGAACACCAACTCGGAGAAGGGGCCTCCGGAGAGCCGACCCCACCGCCGGCCCCTGAATTACAGGTGCAGGTGGACGTAGAGCTGAGCTCCAGCCGTCCGGAAGTAAAATTAAGCTGGCGGACCGGGGGAGAAGGGGAATATCTCTATTCCGTGGAGAGGCGGGAAAACGGGAGCCGCAAGAACCTCACCATTACGCGGGACACGACTTACGTGGATACGGGGGTTAAACCGGGAAGCACCTACACTTACCGGGTGTCGGCCGTTGATCCTGTTACCCAGATGAGTACTCCTTCCAAAGAAGTAACCGTAAATATACCGGCCGGCCTGAACCGCCAAAGGCCTCAGGAAAACTAGCCGGAAACTACTTCAGTTCCACTACGGTTACCCCGCTACCTCCCTCTCCGGCGCCCCCAAACCGGAAGCCCTTCACCAGGGGGTGGGAACGGAGGTAGTCATGTAAGGCCGCCCGCAGTGCACCCGTCCCTTTGCCGTGGATGAGGCTTACCACCTTAAGTCCGGCCAGGTAAGCCTCATCCAGGTACTTATCGGTCTGCAGGCAGGCCTCGTCTGCCGTTAGGCCCCGCAAATCGATCTCCGGCTTTACGGCCTCCGCCGCAGACGCGGCAACCACCTGCCACGTGCCGGAGGATTTCTTTCCCCTCGCCCCCTCCTGGAGGGAGCGCAGTTCATGGACTTTGAGGTTAACCTTTAAATTCCCCACCTGGACGATCACCTCATCCTCGCCCGCCGACCGGCTAAGGACCACGCCCTTCTGCTTTAAAGGTACAACCCATACCTCCTCCCCAGGGGCCGCCGCTGCCGGGGCACCGCCGGGAGCCTCGCCGTAGGCCTCGCCCGCCTCCTCTACTTCCTTGCTCAGATCCGCCAGCTGCTGGCGGGCCCAATGGAGGGCTTTGATCTTCGCCTGTCGCTCCTCTTCGGCCAGGGCCTGCTGCAGCCTTTTCATTAATTCCCTCACTTCCGCCCTTGCCCGGCGCACTATGCTCCTGGCTTCCTCCCGGGCCTTCTCCACCATCTCGGCCGCCCGCCGGCCCGCTTCTTCCAGCTCCCTTTCCATCTGCTGGTGCAGTTGCCTGGCCTCCCGCCTTAATGCTTCGGCCTCCCGGAGGGCTTGCTCGCTGGCCCGGCGGTCTTCCGCCAGGCTGCGGATCATCCCGCCCACCTGCTTCTGTTCTTCGGAAAGGAAACCCTCGGCCCTCTCCACCACTTCCTCCGGCAGGCCCAAGCGGCGGGCGATGATAAAGGCATTGCTTTCCCCCGGGGTGCCTATGAGCAGGCGGAAAGTGGGCCTTAAAGTCCGGCTGTCGAATTCCACGGCGGCGTTCTCCACCCGGGGAGCAGTATAGGCATAGACCTTTAATTCGCTGTAATGGGTAGTAGCCACTACCTTGGCGCCGAGGGCGGCCAGGTAGTCGAGGATGGCCACCGCCAGGGCGGCCCCCTCGGTGGGGTCCGTGCCGGCTCCGATCTCGTCCAGCAAGACGAGGCTGCCGGGTTCCACCCGCCGCAGGAGGGAAACTATATGGCTCATATGGGAAGAAAAGGTACTCAAGGACTGCTCGATACTCTGCTCGTCCCCGATGTCGGCAAACACAAGGGAGCTTCCGGATATCTCCGCCGACCGCGCCGGCAAGTGCAGCCCGCACTGGGCCATGAGGGTAAAAAGCCCGATGGTCTTGAGGGTAACCGTCTTCCCGCCGGTATTGGGGCCGGTGATGACCAGGATGTCAAAATCCTCTCCCAGATACAGGGTGACGGGAACCACTTCCCTCGTCAGCAGCGGGTGACGGCCGTCCTGAATTCGCCAGCGCCCCGCATTGTTTATAGCGGGCGGCACTCCTTCCATCCTGTGGCTTAAAATGCCCTTGGCCAGGATAAAATCAAGGCGTCCCAGGGCATCCAAACTCTCCAACAGGGGCTCCTCGGCTTCTCCTACCCTATGGGACAATGCGGCCAAAACCGCTTCCACCTCTTGTTCTTCCGCGGCCAGCAAACGTCGCAGCTCGTTATTAAGTTCCACCAGGGCCAGGGGCTCGATGAAAAGGGTGGCCCCGCTGGCCGACTGGTCGTGGATCAGGCCGGGCACCTGGTGGCGGTACTCCTGTTTGACCGGAAGAACATACCGGTTGCCGCGTACAGTGTAGATATTGTCCTGCAGGTATTTCTGCATCTCCGGAGACCGCAAATAGGAGTCCAGGCGTGCCTTTATCTCCTCCTGCACGGTCCTTATACGCCGCCGTAGCTGAAAGAGACGGGGCGTGGCCTCGTCCTTAACCTCCCCGTCTTCGCCGACGGCTTTGACGATCTCTTCCTCCAGGCGGCGCAAATCCCCCACCCGGGCGGCCAGGCCTTTCAGGAGGGGAAAAGGGCCTTCCGCCTGCAGGACGGCCTTCTTAAAACGCCTGCCGGCATTCAAGGTGCTCGCCACGGCCAAGAGCTCTTCCCCCCTGAGGGTGGCCCCGGCAGCCGCCCGCTCCACCAAGGGCCGTATATCCCGGATAAGACCGGGAAGGCAGCCGGGGTGGAGGCGCAGGAAATCACAGGCCTCCGCCGTTTCTGCCTGCCTCCTCCGAACTTCTTCGATGTCGGTGGTAGGCCGGAGATTCAAGGCCAATTCCTTGCCCAGAGGAGAGCTGCAGCACTCTTCTAAACGCCGGAGGATTTTTCCGAGTTCCAATACTTCCCAGGTCTTCTCCATACCATACTCCTCCTCAGGACACTCCCCGGAAGTAGTGTCCCCGGGTAACATGCCCGCCCAGCAGTTCCTCGAGTTCCCCGGCCAGGTCCGGCAAAGCCTCCCTTTCTCCCCGGTCCAGGCAGAACAGGGCCTGGCGGTAAAGGGAGGTTACCCTTCGTATATAAGGGGCCCTTTGGTTGTGGACCTCCAAGCGCACAAAACTGAGACCGGCGCCCTGCAAAAGGCCCAGGTGTTCCAGCAAATCGAGAGTCTTGGGGTTATACAAATAGAAGCGGCAGTTCATATCGGTCCGTATGGGAAAGATAAGGCCGAGGCGGTCCTTCAGACCGAAGACTTCTCGCCGACAGGGTGCGGAACACCCTTTCCCCGGCTCTTTCCCGCCCAGGCGGGCTCCCAAAACGCAATGGGCGGAAACGGCCAGGGGTAGGGACCCATGAACTATTACTTCCAGGGGAAGGAAGGGACGGACCCCTCTTATTTCGTCCAAGTTTAACTCCGGCGAAAGGGTGACTCCCGCCAGGCCGATAAGTCTCAGCGCCTCCACACAAGAACTGTTAAACACATTTAGAGGATAGTCCCCCCAACCCCCTACACCTAATTCCTTCAATAGCCAGAGACCGCCCAGATTGGCCACTAAGAATTGCCGGCAACCGACCTCCATAAGCTTTTCTATCCTACGGCGTATCCGGCCCGCTTCTACCTCATGCCACAGGCGGGGTAAGGCCGGAAGCAGTTCTATACCGCGGCGTGCCAACTCCTCTCCCAGGCGGGCCACCTCTGCGGGAGGAGGAGCTTCCCCTCTCTGCCACAATTCACCGCTTAAGTAAATGCGGTCGGCCCCGGCGTCGGCGGCAGCCCTCGCTCCCTCCAGATCCCCCACCGCCACGGCTAAGCGGGGAAGGACGGGAGCGGGGGCCCCGGCCGGTCCGAGGCCCCGTCCGGCCTCGGCGATGGCCGCCTCCCCCAAAGCCTTTTCGAAATCTTCCCGGGAGGGCACCCGCCGCGGCCAGCTTGCCAGCCGGGCAGCAGCCAGGGCGGAAACCGCTTCCCGGCGCACACCGTTGATGACGCTCAACGGAACCATAACTTCCCCTCGGATATGAGCTTTCAATTCCTTCAGCTCATAGGGCGTGTTCCCCAGGCGGTCCAGCTGGTCCCGCAAAGTTTCTACCGTCAAAGGGTGCTTGCGGGCAACTTCCGAAGGCACCGGCGCCACCGCCTCACCTGCCCGGCCATCGGGATCCGTTACTCGGAGCCTCAAAGGTTCACCCGGTGCCGCCCATACCTCCATGTTTACCGCGATCTTCCTTCCCTCCCGCGGAGAGGTGTAACTGCGGCGTACCCGGCTGAGGAGCTCTACATCGCTGGTCTTAAAAAGACGGTCTCCCGGGCGCGCCGCCGGCGGCAGGGCCAGGCATACTACAGACCCCGCCGGCGCCTCATCCACCGGCCGCCCGTCTATTTTTATCTCGGAGATGACCGCCCCGGGATGCCCGCCGCGGCGCACCCACACCTCCACCCCGTCCCCCTTCTTAAGGGGAACCTCCAGCTTTACGCGGTATAATCCCCCCTTCTCCCGGGCCAGGATCCTCCCCAAAAAAATGCCCCGGTTGCTGGGCCGTCCGTAACTCATGAGCTGGGAGCCGGGATCTCCCAGCAAATAACCAGTAGTGAAATAGCGGTTAAAGATCTGGGCGATATCCCGGGCTTCCTCCGGGTCTACAGCAAATCTCCCAGGATTCTCCAAGAAGCGGTCGATGGCGCGCCGATAGGCCCGTGTGACAACCGCCACATATTCGGGGCGGCGCATACGTCCTTCAATTTTAAAGGCGTTTACTCCCGACCTTATAAGGAGGGGCAACATTTCCAGGGTGCAGAGGTCCCTGGTACTGAGGAGGTGTTCGGGCGCCGCCTCCACTTCCCGGCCCTTCCCGTCCACCAGCGTATAAGGCAGCCGGCAGGGCTGGGCGCAACATCCCCGGTTGCCGCTCCGGCCGCCCACCATGCTGCTCAAGAGACACTGGCCGGAATAGGAATAGCAGAGGGCACCGTGAACGAAAACCTCCAGTTCTAGAGCACACTCCTGCCGGATACGGCCGATATCCTCTAGGGATAGCTCCCTGGCCAGCACTACCCGCTTAAATCCCGTTTTCTCCAGAAGTTTGGCCCCTGCGGCATCAGTTACCGTCATCTGGGTGCTACCGATGAGGGGGAGGTCGGGTAGCAGCCTGCGGGCCGCCCACGCCAGGCCCAGGTCCTGGACTATAACCCCGTCAACCCTGCTCTCTCCCAGCGCATACAGGTAGTGCAGGGCCGGTTCCAGTTCCTCCTCCTTGAGCAAGGTGTTCACCGTGACGTATACTTTAACCCCGCGCTCGTGGGCATAAGCCACGGCTTCCCGGATCCCTTCGAGGGTAAAGTTCTCCGCATACTGGCGGGCATTAAACCGGCGGCCGCCCAGGTACACGGCGTCTGCGCCGTTGGCCACTGCGGCCCTCAGGGCTTCTTCACTGCCCGCCGGTGCCATGAGTTCCACCCTGCCTTCCAAAGTTGGACTGCTCCCCTTTACGACTTCGTTTTGGCTAGATTATCCCTTTAGAACCTTCTTCTTGCCAAGGGTCTTATCCTAACCTTGTTATTCATTGTAACATAATCCCTTCCCCCGCCAAAAGGTTCCCCCGACTGGCCTGGATCCTGAAAGGCCCTCCCTGGTCCTCCGGTCATCTCCGGTGTTCATACCGCCTCCCGCGGGCCTATGGGCCTCCTCATTAGTAGAAGGCAGCCCTTCGGCCTTTACCGCCGGCACCTCACCGGGGGCTCTGGCCGCGGCGTCCTAACAAAAAAGATCGTTTTCCCGAGGGAAATGCTCCCGCAAGAAAACGATCTTCCCTTATTCCCCCAAAAATAAAGGGCGCGACGGGGCGCGCCTCAGTTCTGATCCACCCTCCTGACAACGGCGGCGGTCCTATCGGCCCGGCCGTCCTCCTTTACAAACCACTCCCAGTTAGACCGCAAACTGTTATAGCGTTCCTCCAGCCTGGCATAAGCCTCATTTAATTCCTTGGGGCTTAGCACGGCCCTTCCCGGCTCGCCGCTTTCCCACGCCATTACCGCCCTCGCCATAAATAATTCCCCCCTTGAAATTTTACCCGTTCGCCCTGTGGGATCATTTTAACATACTCTTTATTTAATTTAGGCTTTCTCCCGCTATGTGGTTGCTTTTCAACCCTCAACAGCTCCTAGAAAGGAGCGAACGGTTTGTGAAACTTTAGCCTTGCATATAAACTATATTGCAAGTTTCGTGCCAGTTTATACAAGGGCCGGGAACTTTCTTTCCCCGGTTTCCCAGAGCTTTGCCCTTCTCCCCGGGGGTCCCCACGGGCAGGGTGTTCAAATAATCGAATCCGGGTAGGCCATGCAGCCTCTACAAGGCCGTAATAAGAAAGGCCCTGCTGATCGGGGCCTTTGGTTCGGTTTTTTGAATTACATCCGGTTTTCCGAATACCTCCTGGCTGTTTTGGGCGATAGGCGGTACCTCTTTAGCATTTCGTTCAGGGTGCTCCGCTTTAACCCCAGAATCTCGGCCGCCCGGGCCTGCACCCACCGGCTCTCTTCCAGGGCCTTCAGGAGGAGTTGGACTTCGTAGGCCTCCACCGCCTCCCTGAAGGTCATTCCCTGGGTGTAGGCCCAGCCCGCGGCCTTGGCCGCCCTGTTGCGCAGGTCCCGGGGCAGATCGGCCAGTTCTATCCTATTGCCCTCGCATAGTATGACGGCCCGCTCGATGACGTTCTCCAATTCCCGGACGTTGCCCGGCCAGTCCGCCCGGATCAGGGCGTCCATGGCTTCCGCCGTAAAGCCCTTTATATCCTTGCCCACCCGCCGGCAGGCCTGTTCCAAGAAATGGCGGGCCAGCAGGGGGATATCGTCCCGACGCTCCCGCAAGGGAGGAAGCCATAAGGTAATTACATTGAGGCGGTAGAACAACTCGGGCCGGAAACTCCCCTCTTTAATGGCCGCTTCCAGGTCCCGGTTGGTAGCCGCAATAACCCTTACGTCCACCCGGCGCGGCCTCGTTTCCCCTATGCGGATAAACTCGCCCTCTTGGAGGACGCGAAGGAGCTTGGCCTGGAGGGATAGGCTTATATCTCCAATCTCGTCCAAAAACAGCGTCCCTTCGTGGGCCTCTTCAAACAGCCCCTTCTTGGCCGACACGGCGCCGGTAAAGGCTCCCCGGGCATGGCCGAAGAGCTCGCTTTCCAGCAGATTTTCCGGCAGGGCGGCGCAGTTGATACTAACAAAGGGGGCTTCGCTGCGGAGGCTGCGGTAGTGGATAGCCCGGGCCACCAATTCCTTCCCGGTGCCGCTCTCTCCAAGGATGAGAACGGTGGCATCGGTAGGAGCCACCTTTTCGATGAGGCGGTAGACCTCCTGCATGGCCGGGCTCTTCCCTACCAGCCGGCCGAACTGGCCACGAACCGTTTTGAGTTCCTGGCGCAGCCGCAAGTTGCTCTTTTGCAATTGCAAGATAAGATAGGGAAGGCACATCTCGTTTTCCGCCAGGCCCTGATATACGGCAATGGCCTTATCCCGGCAGGAAGGATAACCGCACGCACCGCAGTTGAGCTCGTCCTCCGGGCCCATCTTCCCCAGTTCAGCCATTATGGCCCGGATGTCGGCCTCGCTGGGCCGCGGCAGGTGCACCCTCCGGTCCCGGAACTCCCTGCGCAGGTCCAGGCCCTCTAAAGCCTCCTCTGCCCCTTCCGGCGCCCCTTCCAGGCCCCGGCGGGCGAACTCAGCCACGATGCGCCGGCGGCGGAAGGAAGAATACTCGTTTTCGGCCATGGGCCCGTTGATACACCCTTTACAGAAGAGCATGTCGGCCACCTGGGGCACCATTTTGCCTTCGTTAACGGCCCGCAGGAATTCCAGGCATTCCTCCCGTCCTTCCACCACCAGCACACGGCTTTCCAGAATGTCCGGCAGGATCCCGGCGCTGCGCACCAGGCCGCCCCCTATGGGATACAGCCGGCCAAAGTGGGGCGGGGGGTTGTCGAATTCCCCGTCCTCCTGGGCTGTAATCTCTATTCCTCGTTGCCGCAACATTTCCCGAAACTCGGCAAAGGTAAGGACGGCATCCACGGCCCCGGCGACTTCCTCATCCCGGCTTTCGGCTTTCTTGGCCACACAGGGGCCGATGAATACCACCTTAAAGGCCGGACCCCGGGTCTTTTTTAAATACCTCCCCAGGGCAACAGCCGGGGAAACTATAGGCACCAGCTGAGAAATCAGCCGGGGGAAAAACTTCTCCACCAAGTTGACGACGGCGGGACAGGGAGTTGTAATGAGCCCCTGGCGGTCCCCGACCTCCTGGAGGTACTTCAGGTACTCCCGGGTAACCAGGTGGGCACCGAAGGCCACCTCGTGAACCTCGGCAAAACCCATTCGCCGCAGGGCGGATACGACTTGGCCGGGCCACGCGGGATGGAATTCGGCTACAAAGGAAGGGGCTAGACAGGCCGCCACCCTTTCGTTCTCCAGGTAATTGTTGACCTTGTCTATTTCGCTTTCCACCTGCTTTGCTTTTTGGGCGCAGACCTGCACGCAGTGGCCACAGGCTATGCAGAGCTCCGGTACCACCTCGGCCTGTCCATTCACTACTTTAATAGCTTTAACCGGGCAGTTACGAATACAAGCATAGCACATACGGCATTTACCTGTGATTACTTTCACAATGCTAGACATGTTTTACCCGCCCCCTTTAAGTTTCCCAACAGTATTATACGATACAATTCACAGGAAGGCGAGACAAAAATTTGGACACCCCAAAATCCCCAGGCGTTTTTCCTGGGGATCCTTTAGTTACCGCTCTTAACGCATTCTAATGGTCTCCCGCTAACGCGATCCCGCGGGTAATATTTAGTGTGCAAATCCCTGTGAGTAAGGGCATTAGCCCAGCCGCCGAACCACCGCTCAAAAGCCCTGGCCACAAAAACATTATCCTGAGGCTTGTGTAGCTGCTCTGCCCGGTCCAGCCTGTAAAGACCCTTCATGCGTTCCATGCGGGTACTGGTATCATTGGGAAGGGGTTGTCCTCCGCCCCCCAGGCAACCCCCCGGACAAGCCATAACTTCTACTGCATGGTAGAAAACTTCTCCCCTTTTGATGCGCTGAAGCAGCCTTTCCGCCTGGGCCAGGCCGTTCACTACGGCAAGTCTTAGGGGTTGTCCATTGATTTCTACCTCCGCCTCCTTAATTCCCTGCATACCCCTTACCGGGTAGAAATTCACCCGCCCCATATCATCCGTATTGCCTAAATAGCCGTAAAGGAAGCGTATCACCGATTCCATTACTCCACCCGAGGCCCCATAGATCACCCCGGCGCCGGAACCCACTCCCAAAGGATTGTCAAACACTTCCGGTTCCAGCTCCGTGAAAATAATCCCCGCTTCTTTAATCATCTGCACCAGCTCTACCGTGGTGAGGACAAAATCCACGTCTCTGACACCATCCGTAGTAAATTCGGCCCGCCTGGCTTCGAATTTTTTGGCCGTACAGGGCATAACTGATACACAGATCACTTCCCGGGGATTTTTGTCTATTTCCCGGGCATAATGTTTTTTAACCAGGGAACCAAACATTTGTTGCGGCGAACGGCAAGTAGACAGGTTATCCAACAAATCTCCATGAAATTGCTCGGCATATTTCACCCAGGCCGGACAACAGGAAGTAAACAGGGGTAACTTCTCCTGCACCCGGAGGCGTTCGTATAATTCTAGAGCCTCTTCGGTAGTAGTCATATCGGCAGCAAAGGTAGTATCGAAAACCCGGTCGAAGCCTATTTTTTTAAGGGCGGCCACCATTTGTCCTGTGGCCTTTTCCCCCGGCTTGAGCCCAAATTCTTCTCCTATAGCTATCCGCACGGCCGGTGCCACTTGTACTACTACTAGTTTAGTGGGATCCTGTAGGGCCTCCCATACCTGGTTTACTTCTGATTTTACGGCCAGGGCACCGGTAGGACAAACAGCCACACACTGTCCACAGTTAAGGCAACCCACTTCGGCCAGGGGCCTGCCAAAGGCAGTGGTTACCTGGCTTCTAGAACCCCGGAAGGCAAAATCCCAGATTCCCACTCCCTGGATCTCTTGGCACATGCGCACGCAATCGCCGCACAGGATGCACTTATTAGGATTATTCGTAAGGGCCGGGGAGGTGCGATCCACCGGTAATTTTTTATCCCGTCGCCCAAAGCGCACTTCTATAATTCCTAGCTGGCGGGCCAATTGTTGCAGTTTGCAACTGCCGCTGCGCTCACAAGTGCTGCATTCCCTCTCGTGATTGGCCAGAAGCAATTCTATAACCATACGGCGCAGGCGCCGGGTACGGGGGGTATTGGTGTAAATTTTCATACCATCAGCCGGCGGAGTAGAACAAGCGGCCATCAACCCCCGCCCCTCCACTTCCACCATGCACATGCGGCAGGCGCCGTAAACGCTCAATTCCGAATGGTAACAGAAAGTTGGCAATTCAATGCCGGCCCGCCGAACTACCTCTAGAAGGTTTTTTTCGCCGTTAATTTCTACCATTGTTCCATCGACCCATACTTTGGCGACAGACATTGTTTCACTTCCTTTCCACCACGGTTTTCTCCCTCAAGGGGGAGCAGGCCTGGCGTATCCCCAGTTTTTGCTGGGAAGGCCTGCTTAGGCTTGGAAGCGAGCGACTAAACCTGAGCGGTAGCCAAACTTAAGCTTGGCGAAAGGCGGAGGCAGGCCCGAGGCTTCTGAGAGGCCAGAGGCCGGCAACTGAGGCAGGATGCTTAAATTCTGCCGGGAAGCCTGCCGGAGCCTTGAGCCAAGCAAAAGTCCTGCCCGCGAGGGAGGCCTTTGCGAGCGAAAGCCAAGCAGGCCGGGATCAAAACTGGGGATACGTCAGCTACGAGAGGGATTTTACACACAAAATCGGACTTAGAT
>DOLC01000058.1 GCA_003509545.1 Peptococcaceae bacterium | reverse complement strand
CAAGCCGCCCGAGGGCATGGGACTCCTGCGGCCGCCAACTGAGGCAGGATGCTTAAATTCTGCCGGGAAGTCCGCCGGAGCTTGAGGCCGAGGGCTAGTTTGGCCCGCGAGGGAGGCCTTTGCGAGCGTAAGCCAAAGCAGGCTGAGAAGTGGGGATGCCTCAACCGCCATGGCTATTGTCCTCGATAATACTGCCGTAGCTTGCTTATCAGCCTCTCCATAAAATTCGGTTCCAAAGTTTCCTGTTGCTCCCCGGCCACGCCTTGCTCTAACCCTTCCTTTACGCCAGCAGCGGGCAAACTATCCCGGGAATGGTCCCAAGACGATTGTCCTAGCAATAAAACCGCTCCTACTAGCAATGCCGCCAGTAACCACACCAATTTCCTGCGCCAGTTGGTGATGGTCAAAACTATCACGTTATATCTCCCCTTCCTTAAAGGTACTGCAAGGCGATCCCGGCCAGCGGAGGTACCAAGTACGCCTCGATCAACCCGCTTCCCATTACTACCGCGGTCAGGAAAGCCATGGCCAACGAATACGCCACAAGCTGTCCCAGGAAACCCCCGCTCCTAAGACTTAAGTTCCCCTTAACCAGGCTCCAGGAAAAAGATAAGGCCAGAACTGCACCTGCCAGCACGGCAGGAAGGCGGACGATATTGCCCGGCATTACCGATAACAGGGAAAGGATTATGCCCGCCAAGGCCTTTTCCTGCACCAGGAAAGCTACGGTAAACCCCAGAATAAAACCCTTGCCCCAAACCGAGGCGACAATTACCGGAAAACCCACCACCGTTAAGCCTAAAATCCAGAAAAACCCTATTTCCTTGAGCCCCTTCAAGGCTGCCCGGGCGGTAACCGCCCCGGTAACCGGCTCCGCCATGGCAATCCGCTGGAAAAGGTCATCCAGGTGGGTGTTTAACTCCACCTCTTGCCCTTCTCCCAAAAAAAGAACTGCCGTGGCGCCCGCCAGAATGCCGACCACAAAAACACATCCCACGAGGAAATAGAGGGAAAGATGCTGGCGGACATGCCGGGACAGAGCCTGGGCCATTGCTACCGTCTCCTCACAGGTACCGTGCTTATCCTCCTCATCCTTCTACTATGAATATGCTTGGCCGGCTACTTTATACCTTAGGGCCAGGAGCCCGATTATAGTTTTGGCATCCTTGATTTCCCCTGTCCAGACCTTGTCCAGGGCCTCTTGCCAGGGGAGGGACACGATTTCCAAGAATTCGTCTTCGTCCGGCTGGGCCTTCTCCACAGAAAGGTCCCGGGCCAGGAAGAGGTACATGATTTCATCGGAAAAACCCGGCGTGCTGTAGAAAGTTAGCAGGTGCTCCCAGCTACGGGCTACAACGCCCACTTCTTCCCGGAGCTCCCGCCGGGCGCAAGCCTCCGGGGTCTCCCCGGGATCGAGCTTGCCCGCCGGGATCTCCAGGGTAACCCGGCCTACGGGATACCGGTACTGGCGCACCAGGTAAACCCGACCCTTCTCATCCAGGGTTACCACGGCCACGGCGCCGGTGTGCTCGACCACTTCCCGGCTGGCCTCTCGGCCGTCGGGCAAGGCCACCAGGTCCCTGCGCAGATTGAGGATTCTACCCGTGTAGATCCTTTCAGATTTGAAGCACCTCTCTCTAAACTTTTCCCTTTCCGCCACCCTTTAACCCCCCAAAATTTAAGAACACCCTGCAAGGGTGCTCCTTGTGGTTAATTAATTTTCGCTCCAATCCGGAGTTTGTCGGCCACCATGGCGATGAACTCCGAGTTGGTGGGCTTTCCCCGTTCCATATTGATAGTGTAACCGAAGAATTTATTCATCATTTCCACGTTCCCCCGGTCCCAGGCGAGCTCGATGGCGTGGCGAATGGCCCGTTCCACCCGGCTGGGGGTGGTCATGTATTTGTGGGCAATCATGGGATAGAGTTCCTTGGTAACTGCTCCCAAAAGGTTTACGTCTTCGATGACCAAAAGGATGGCCTCCCGTAAATACTGGTAGCCCTTGATATGGGCGGGAACCCCCATTTGATGAATTATTTTCGTTACTTCAACGTCCATACTGCGGCTGCGGGCCACAGACGCCGAAGGCGGAAGGGGCTGCCCGTTGGCGAGCTGCCGCAGGCGGTTGCCCAGGACTTCCAGGTCGAAGGGCTTGAGTATGTAATAATCTGCCCCCAGCTCTAAAGTCCGAATGGTCATGGCTTCCTGCCCCAGAGCCGTTAACACCACTACCTTGGGCCGCGGATCGTATTCCGCAAGTTTTTCCAGCACACCAATACCGTCCAGGTGGGGCATGATTATGTCCAGGACCACGATATCCGGTTCGCATTCGCGGATTAATTGCAGTGTTTCATGTCCGTTATGGGCGATCCCTGTTAATAGGAGGTCCGGCTGCTCGTTGAAGTATTCCTCCAGGACCTCACAAAATTCTTTGTTATCGTCGGCCACCAGGACTTTTATGGGTTGGGTCATCTATCCATCCCGCCTCCTGTATTTTCCTGCTGTTTTCCGGGCAATAATTTCGACGCCGGGGAGGGATAATCCTTCCAGCCGCAAAACTTTTGGTTGTCCGCCACCAGGGGTGTTTTTCAGCTCGGTAAAAACAAACTACCGGGAAGTTCGACAAGGGTCCTCCCGGTAGTTTCTTGTTCTCCGCCCTCTTCCCACAGGCCGCTCTCCTTTAGCATCCATTCGGCCAGTACCCCATAGCCCCGGATGGGATCATTTACAAATACATGGGTGACGGCCCCCACCAGTTTTCCGTCCTGCAAAATAGGGCTGCCGCTCATACCCTGGATGATGCCCCCCGTGAGGCCCAGGAGCCGGGGATCGGTAATGCGGATGACCAATCCCTTGCCATTAGCGTACTGCTGCGGCAAAACCCTCTCAATATAGGCCTCGAAGACTTCCACCTGTTCCCCGGAGACCACCGTCAAAATCTCCGCCCTTCCGGGTCGCACCTGGCTGTTTAAGGCTACCGGCACAGGATTACCGTACGGACCCGGATTGGGCGTCCGGGATAATATCCCGAAGATCCCAAAAGTTGTGTTTTTTTGGATACTACCGCTGAAACTGGGGTTGGTAGAAAACAATCCTATCTTTTCTCCCGGCTGACCCTTCCTCGCCTGCTGAATTCCTTGCACGGCAGCCGCTACGATGCGCCCGCCTGTAATTTCTAAAGCCGAAGAGCCGTATTCCGGCACCACCTTATGCCCCAGGGCACCGTAGACTCCTGTGGTGGGTTGATAAAACGTGAGGGTCCCTACCCCTGCCGTGCTGTCCCGCACATAAAGCCCTATGCGGTAGCGTCCCGTTTCCCGGCAGTACTCCGGCCGAAGGCGGACCGTAAACTCCCGTTCCCCCCTCCGCACCAGAAGTTCCACCCCTTTCCCGTCCCGGCCGGCCCGGTGGATCAGGTCGGCCAAGTCTTCCTCCCTCTCTATCTCCCGGCCGTTGAGGGCCAGGATTACATCTCCCACCTCCAGCCCGGCCCGCCGGGCCGGGTAGGACCTCTTTCCGTCAGAAGTCTCTATACCCGCTTCCCCTACCACCAGAACCCCTTGGGTGTGCAAGAGGATGCCGATGGAGTGGCCGGCCGGGACTACGGCGACGGGTTTTACCACTTGAATATTGATATTTTTTAAGGGAATAATACCAAATAGCTTTAACTGCAGGTGCAGATCCCCTGCCTCGGTGGTGCTAAAACCACCGCTTGCCCTGGCTACTTTACTGCCGTCGACAGGATCGTAGAGAATCCAAGTTATTTGTCTCTCCAGGGGGGACGGCAGCCGCCAGGCTAGCTGGAACTCATCTCCCAAAACTACCTGTTGTTCTGCGGGCAGCTCAAAGAAATTTCGGACCGGTGGAGCTAGAGCTCCCACCAAGACCATGAAGGCTATAGTTATTCCCACAAGTTGTTTTTTCCAGTTTTTCAATCCTTCACCTCGCTTTTGCTAACCTCGCGGTTTCTAAAAATAAATTAACCCCGCCCGGCCCCTTTTATGCTGTAAAAAGCGGCCTATTAGCGAGGATGGAGCTGGTAGAAGGTGAAATATAGCGCTAATATACCTTAATTGCCGTTAATGGCTTTTGCCTGCTCCAAAAGCTCTTCGGCGTGCTTCAAGGCCGTAGGGCTTGCTTCGCCGGAAAGGAGCCGGGCCAGTTCCTCGAGGCGGTCCCGTCCTTTTAGCTCCTTTACCAGGGTAAAGGTTCTTTCTCCCCGGACTTCCTTACTTACATGAAAATGGCAATCAGCAAGGCTGGCCAGCTGGGCCGAATGGGTCACACACAAGACCTGACGGCGCCGGCCGATATGGGCCAGGTGCAGGGCAACGGCCCGTGCGGCCTGGCCGCCCACGCCGGCGTCGACTTCGTCGAAAATAAGGGTGGGTATCTCGTCAACGGCCGCCAGGATGCTCTTGAGGGCCAGCATGACCCGGGCCATTTCCCCGCCTGAAGCTATTTGGGCCAGGGGATAACTCCCTTCCCCGGGATTGGGCTGGAAAAAGAACTCCACCGTTTCCCACCCCCGAGGGCCGGGAACCTCCTTCTGCCGGCAAACAACCCTAACCCTGGCCGCCGGCAGGGCCAGATCCTGGAGGGCCTTCTGAATTTCCCTTTCCAAACGGCCGGCCGCCTCCAGGCGCAGCCTGCGGAGCTCATCAGCCCGCGCGCGGTAAAGATCCTCCAGGCGGGCCAGTTCTTCCTCCAGATATTTAGCATTTTCTTCTTGTTTTTCCAATTTATCGAGGGTAGCAGCCGCCTCCTCGCGGAACCGCAGGATTTCTTCCACGGTCCCTCCATATTTGCGCCGCAAACGCCGCAGGATTTCCAGGCGCTCCTCGACTTGGCGGATGCGGGCGGGATCGAAGTCCAGTCCTTCACCGTAGCCGCGCACGGACCTGGCCACTTCCTCTACCCGGATACGGGCTTCGGCGAGGAAGTCCATCCATTTGGCGACCTCCGGATCGACGGCTGCCATGGCCTTGAGCCTTTCTTCGGCCCGGGCCAGGAGGTCATAGGCGGCCTCCCTTCCCCCTCCCGGCCCTCCGAAGAGGAGGCCGTACACCGCCTGGGCCTCCCGGCTCAACTCTTCGGCGTTGGTCAAGACCTGGAGTTCCTGCCGGAGTTCCTCTTCTTCCCCGGCCCTAGGGCCCGCCTTGTCGATTTCTTCGATCTGAAAGCGCAGCAGGTCCTTCTGCCTTTCCCTTTCGCCGGGGTTGCCGTAAAGCTCTGCCAGCTCCTGCTGGACGGACCGCCACCTGGCGTAGATGCCCTCCACTTCGCCCCTCAGGCCGGCGAGGTCACCAAAACTGTCCAGCACCTGTAGCTGATAATCGGGCTTTAGAAGGGACTGGTAAGCATGCTGACCGTGAAGGTCCACCAGTTGCTGGCCTACTCGCTGGTACATGGAGAGGGTGAGGCTTCGGCCGTTAATGCGGCAGGTATGCCTTCCGGTGCTGCTGAGTTCCCTGCTGAGGAGGAGGCTTCCGTCTTCTTCCCTGGGAATCCCCAGCTCATCCAGGACTCCTTCCACGCCGCTTATCCCGCGGCAATTAAAAAGGCCGGTCACCCGGGCCCTGGTGCTTCCTTCCCGCAGGTATTCTCCGGAGGCCCTCGCCCCTACCAGCAGTCCAATGGCGTCGATAATAATGGACTTGCCGGCGCCCGTTTCTCCGGTTAGGACGTTTAAGCCTGGTCCCAGCTCGAGGTCCAGTTTTTCAATCAAGGCAAAATTCTCTATTTGCAGGAGCTGAAGCATAGGCTCCCTCCTACGAAAGCATCGTTGTGAAGCGCTCAAAAATTGCGGGCACGGCCTCCTTGGGCTTGATGATAACCAGAATCGTGTCGTCCCCGGCCACCGTACCGATAATTTCCGGCCATTCAATTTGATCAATACAAGAGGCTACGGCGTGGGCGGTCCCGGGCAGGGTCCGGATAAGGATTAGGTTCTCGCTGAAATCCACCTTGGCCACCGAATCCTGGAACAGGCGCCGCAACCGCAAATAGGGATTGGACCTGCGCTCCTCCGGCGGGGGAGCGTAGCGATAGGTATCCGGACCGGCCGGCACCTTAATCAAGCCCAATTCCTTAATGTCCCGGGAAACGGTGGCCTGGGTTACCTCCCATCCCCGGGCCCGGAGCTCCTGGAGGAGCTGGCCCTGGGTTTGAATGGGTTTTTCACCAATAATAGATAGTATCAGTTGTTGCCGCTCGGCCTTTTTCATTCCCCGTCGCCAGGCTCTTCAAGGCTGTGGCGGTTGCCTCCTTCCCGCAGTTTTTCCCGCACCAGGCTGTAAAAGGAGCGACCCTGGAGGCGTATGAGGCGGGCGGGCGTCTCCGCTCTGGAGGTGAGCACCTCATCGCCGTCGTCCAGGTGTACCCCTTGCTGGCCGTCAACGGTTAACATCACTTCGGCTCCCGGAGCATGAACCCTAACGCGAATTTCCCGATCTCCCCGTACCACCAGGGGACGGGCGTAGAGGGTATGGGGACAGATGGGGGTTATAATCATTACTTGAAGCTCCGGGGAAACCAACGGCCCCCCTGCCGATAGGGAGTAGGCGGTGGAGCCGGTAGGGGAAGACACGATAAGACCGTCCGCCGGATAAGTATCGAGGTAAGCTTCGTCAACATATACTTCCAACCTCAACATACGGGAAAAGGCTCCTTTGGTGATTACCACATCGTTCAGGGCCGTGAAAGAGGTCTTCCTGCCGTCCCGCTCCAGGCAGGCGGACAGCATCATGCGATCCTCGATACGGAAATCGCCTCTGAGAAGCCTTTCCAGGGAAGGAAAGAGCTCGTTCAATTCTATTTCTGTCAAAAACCCCAGGTGGCCGAGGTTAACCCCCAAAATGGGTATACCCATTTTCGCCACCAGGCGGGCGGCCTGCAAAAGGGTACCGTCTCCCCCCAGGGAGAGAACACAGTCCGCCCTTGCCAACCCTTCGGCCCCGATACCCCGTTCGGGACATCCGATGCCTTCGGCCGTGCCCGCCGGGACCAGGGGCTCCACCCCCCGCCTTTCCAGCCAGGCCATCAAGTCCCGGGCTACGCCGTATACCTGCGGTTTGCTGTGATTGGCAATCAGGGCTATCCTCTGCAAAGGCGTCCCTCATTCCTTCCATCCGCCGGTCAAGCCCAGCCAGGTGATTAAGGCACCCAGGGACCCCGCCAGGGCATATTTCCATAGCTCTGGGATCCCCTGTAATTTATTATACCAATTGCCACCCAGGCGGAAAGATATATGGTGCATTTTGCGCTCTTCCATGTCTAATAACACCAATCCGTGGGGTCGGTATACCAGAAAATACTCCAGGAGTTGCCTTCGGATTTCGACCTTGCCTGGATCTTCACCCCGGCGCCCGCTCTTAACTTCCACAACATAGGTCTTACGCCCCTTGCGGGCGATAATATCCGCCCGCACCGCGCCCTTATGTTCCCGGCCGTCTATTACCATGACCACCGGTTCCCGGCGCTGCACATCCACTACCCGGTAGCCTTTTTCCGCCAAAAAATTTATGGCCTCCCTTTCGGACCTCCGGGCCCGCCGCAACCGCGCGGCCAGCCTTCGGGCCTGAAGTTGTTTGAGCCACCACCCGGCCACCAAGGCTCCTATTATAAGGCCAAGAAGAAAAAGGTCGCCGGCACCCAAAAGCTCTACTCCCTTCTCCCTTTTATCTCCTCGTGGGCGCGAACAACTACCTGCGGCACCAGGGCCTCCATCTTTTCCCAGGTGAGCCCGGGAACCCCGACGGCCAGCCACAAGAAAAACTCCCTGTTTCCTTCAGGGCCCAAGAGGGGCGAATAGGTGATCCCTAAAATGGAAAAGCCCTGGGCCCTGGCTCCCGAACAAACCTCCAGCAGGACCTGGCGGTGGACTCCGGGATCGCGGACCACGCCCTTCTTGCCCACCCTTTCCGGCCCGGCTTCGAACTGGGGCTTAACCAGGGCTATGACCTCGCCCCGGGGCAAAAGGCACTGCCGGACGGCCGGCCACACCTTATTCAAGGAAATAAAAGAAAGATCTAGCGTAGCTAGATCTACTTTTTCGCCTAAAATATCAGGAGTTAAATACCGCAGGTTCACCCTTTCATGAACAACAACCCGCGGGTCCTGACGCAGCCGCCAGTCGAGCTGGCCGTACCCCACGTCCACCGCATGTACCCGCAAGGCGCCGTGCTGGAGGAGGCAGTCGGTGAATCCCCCCGTGGAGGCCCCGGCATCCAGGGCTACCTTGCCCGAAGGATCCACGCCGAACTCTCGTAATGCGCCCTCCAGCTTCAAACCGCCGCGGCTGACGTAGGGGGGCAAGGAAGCCGACACCTCGATCTTCGCGTGCTCCGCCACCTGACTTCCCGGCTTAGAGAGGGTCTGCCCGTCAACCTGCACCTCACCCGCCATAATAGCCCGCCTGGCCTGCTCCCGGCTGGGGAACAGCCCCCTCTCTACCAAAAGGACGTCCAATCTCTTTCTGGCTTTACCCATAAATGTGCCCCTTCGCTTGCTTCCCACCGACGGATGATCCCTTCATTAATGCCTCCACCCGGTCGGCTATGGCCGAGGGCACCAGCCCTAGATACTCGCGCAACACCCCTGGCCGGCCGTGGGTCACAAACCCATCCCTCACCCCCACGCAGCGGACCTTTATCCCTTCGCACCCTGCCGCCGCTAATCCTTCCAACACAGCGCCGCCGAACCCTCCGGCCAGCACGTGTTCCTCTAAGGTAACCACATGGCCCGTATGCCGCGCCCACCAAAGAATGAGATCCATATCCAGGGGTTTTACAAAGCGGGCATTGATGACCGCGGCCTCAATGCCCCGCCGGGACAACTCACCGGCCGCCTCCAGGGCTACATAGGCCAGGGGGCCCAGGGCTACAAGGGCCACATGGTCTCCCTCCCGCAATACCTCCCCTTTACCCAGGGGGAGCGGCACCGCCTCCCCTTCTAGGGGCACTCCCACGCCCTGCCCCCGGGGATACCGGATAACCGCCGGACCTTCAACCCGAAGGGCCGTAGCCAGCATGTGACGGAGCTCCTGTTCGTCCTTGGGGGCCATAAACACAAGGCCCGGTATGCACCGCAGGAGGGCTATGTCGAAGAGGCCGTGGTGGGTTTCCCCATCCTCACCCACCAGGCCCGCCCGGTCTAACGCCAGGGTTACCGGCAATCCCATTAGGGCTACGTCGTGGATGACCTGGTCCACCGCCCGCTGGATGAAGGTGGAGTAAACAGCCACCACAGGCCTTAAACCCATAGCCGCCAGACCGGCGGCCAGGGTCACGGCGTGCTGCTCGGCAATGCCTACATCGAAAAACCGCCACGGAAACCGCCGGGCAAAGGGAACAAGGCCCGTTCCTTCGGGCATGGCGGCCGTAATGGCCACAATGCGCTCGTCTTTCTCGGCCTGACGCACCAGCTCGGCCCCGAAAACCGACGTAAAGGTCGGCGGGCCCGTCTGTTCTAAAATCTCCCCTTTTACAGGATCGAAAGGGCCGACGCCGTGAAAAACCTCGGGCCGGGCCTCCGCCGGAGGATAGCCCTTTCCCTTACGGGTGAGGACGTGGACCAGCACGGGACCCCGGGTGCGCCGGGCCTGTTGGAATATTTCCCTTAAACGTGCTATATTATGCCCGTCTACCGGCCCCAGGTAAGTAAAACCCAGTTCCTCAAAGAGCATACCCGGTATTACCAGGTACTTGAGGCTGTCCTTGAGGCGTTCCATTAGGTTCAAAAATTTGGGCCCTACCCGGGGCAAACGTTTTAAGGCCTTCTCCAGTTCTTCCTTGCTTTGGGAATAGCGGGGATCGGTACGCAGGCGGGATAAATAAGAGGCCATGGCGCCTACCGGCCCGGCGATGGACATTTCGTTATCGTTCAATACCACGGTAAGGTCGGTACCCAAGTGCCCGGCATGGTTCATGGCCTCAAAAGCCATACCTCCCGTGAGGGCCCCGTCGCCGATCACGGCTACTACGTGGAATTTCTCTCCCGCCAGGTCCCGCGCCAGGGCCATGCCCAGGGCCGCCGAAATAGAAGTACTGCTGTGGCCGGTGTTGAAGACGTCATGCACGCTTTCGCTTCTTTTGGGAAAGCCGCTCAATCCCCCGAACTGCCGCAAGGTGGGAAACTGGGAACGACGGCCGGTCAGGATTTTGTGCACATAACACTGGTGGCCCACGTCCCAAATGATCTTATCCCGCGGGGAATCATAGGTGGAGTGGAGGGCCAGAGTCAGCTCTACGACCCCCAGGTTGGGAGCCAGGTGCCCTCCGTTCCGGGCCACCACCCTCACCAGTTCCTCACGTATCTCTCCGGCCAGGGCTTCCATCTGGGACAGGGTTAAAGATTTCAGGTCTTCCGGCGAATTAATCCGGTCCAACAGTTTCATTTCGGCTTATCCTTCTGGAATTTTTCCTTCACCAGGGGCTTGCCCGCCAGCCTTTCCAAGGCAGCTATGAAGCGGCCCGCCCAAAACACTATGTCTTCGGCTTCACTCAGGGCCATCCTTTTGCCGACGGCCTTCCCGCCCACGGTAAGAGAGGCTATTACGGCGGTCATGGCCGTACCCCACAGGGCGTTCCCCGCCTCCCCTCCCACCAGGCGGAAGAGAATACCGGCGCCGATGGCCCCGCTCAAGGTCCCGCATATGTCGCCTACTACGTCGTTGGCAAAGCTCGCCACCCTATCGGCGTTCCGCAGCAGCCAGACAGCCTCCTTGGCACCGGGGATCTTCTTGGCCGCCTTAGCGTGAAAGGGCGGTTCCACGGCAGCGGCTACGGCCGTGCCCAAAATATCGAAGAGAATGCCCGTAAAAATTATTATTATTAAAAGGGAAAAAGAGAGGACAAGGGAACCTGCCCAGCCTATGAAGGTCTGGGAGACGTAGCCTATTGCAAGTGTTAAAAAAAAAAGTGGTTGTACCTATCCCCAGGGCATTGCGCCAGAGGCGCCGCCCCTTATTACTTCCCAAGTCTTTTACCCTTTCCCCCTATGTATTGTTGATAGGCAGGTGGGTGGCAACCTACCAGGTAAAGGCTGTGGCTTAGGTCCAGTAGGATTTCCCGGCAACCTACCGCACGTCGCCGTAGCGGCGGTTTCCCTTTAAAGGTTGCCCCGTACCGTCACCGCGTACAGGACTGGATTACCACTTAGCACACACTTTAATCCCTGGCAGGCCTTACCGGAACGTAAGCAGCCTAGGAGTTTTCCTCGACAGCACCGTCCGTTCCCTATCCTCTTTTGCAGCCGTGGTTTCCACTGGACTACCGCAGCTCCGGGCACCGGGGCCGGGCAGCAGCTCGGAGATTTTCCGGGCCGGTTTCCACCACGACCGCTCAAGGCAGGCTACACTGCAGCCAGCACCCCTCTGTACCGACTGCAGGTTTCTACCCCAAGCCATAGTAGTCGTCCACGCCGGGACTTTCCCACGCACTTGGGTCTCCGCGGAAGGAGGGTCCACGCCTACATGCCATTGTAGATCGCCCCCCTTCCTTAACTCCCAGCACCAACCCCCGACTGGGCGTCGGCAGCCAGCACCAGGAACTTCATCGGTGTGCCCTTGACGGATTTTTAGGCCCGTCTTCAGAAACGGCGGCACTGACTAGGATACTGCGCCACCCACCGATCCTGTAGTTCGCGTTGCCCGGGGAATTGCTTCCCCCCAACAGCACGGTCTGATCCCAATTATAAGCCATAATCACCGCCTGCAGCAAGGTTCGATACTGCGGCACAATCCACTCCTCAGGCCGAAGGGCAGGGTTCCCCCTGGAGGAACCCCCGCTCACACCATGTACTTGACCATAGCGCCCCCTTACTCCGCCTCCCTAGCTCTTACGTTCCACTACATAATGGGCCAACGCCGCCAGGGGCCACGCTCTCTCCCCCAGCCCTTCTGCTGTCTTCCGGGCCCGCTCCGCCAACTCCCACGCCCGGCGCCAGGACTCTTCCAGGCCGAAACAGGCCGGATAAGTAACCTTCTTCTTTCTCAGGTCGCTCCCCACGGGCTTGCCCGTCTGCGCCGTGTCGCCCAGGATGTTTAAGAGGTCGTCCACGATTTGGAAGGCCAGTCCTACGTCCTCGCCGTAACTAGTCAGCTTGTCAAGTTGCTCTGCCGTAGCCCCGCCCAGGATGCCCCCCAGGCGGAGGCAGGCGCGGATGAGGCTGCCGGTCTTGTGACGGTGGATGTAGTCTACCAGGTGGGGATCCGGCTTCTCCTCCTCGGCCAGCAAATCCACCACCTGGCCGCCCACCAGGCCCCGGCTGCCGGCCGCCGTAGCCAATTCCTTGACGGCCGCCACGGTAGCTTCCGGAGGGCTGCCGGCTTCCACCTGCCTCGCCAGCAGTCCGAAGGCCTCGGTCAAAAGGGCATCGCCGGCCAGGATGGCCATTGCTTCGCCGTACACTTTATGGCAGGTCAACCGCCCGCGCCGGTAGTCATCGTTATCCATGGCGGGCAAATCGTCGTGGATGAGGGAGTAAGTATGGAGGAGCTCCACCGCGCAGGCCGCCGGCAGAAGCCCCTCGGGGGAATAACCCACCGCCTCGCCGGCCGCCAGCACCAAAATGGGCCGCAACCTCTTTCCTCCGGCCAGCAGGCTGTAGCGCATGGCCTGATGGATGAGAGGAGGATAGGCTTCGGGACCGGGCAAATAGCTCTCAAGGGCTTCCTCTACAAGGCGCCGGCGCTCGGTTAAATACCCTTCCAGATTCATTTCTCTGCGGCCCCCGGCAGCTCCAGTTCCCGGGCCTCGAGCTCACCGTCCTCCTCGGCCACGAGTACCTGGAGTTTGTTTTCAAAACGATTGAGCTCCTGGCGGCAAAAGCGCACCAACCGGATGCCTTCCTGGTAATATTCCAGCGCCTGTTCCAGCTTTAGGTCCCCGCCTTCCAGGGATTGAACCACGGCTTCCAGGCGGGCCAGGGCCTCTTCGAAGTTCAATTTGCCCTCGTCTGCCAATTCAACTCCTCCTCCACTCCTTCAACTATGCACCGGAGGGCACCCCTGTAGAGGACGACCTCCACCTTCTCCCCGGCCTGCACCTCCCGGCCGGAGCGTATTACCGGACCGTCGGGAGCCCGCCGGCATACGGCGTAGCCCCTGGCCAGGATGGTCAGGGGACTGGCGGCCTCTAGACGTGTTATAAGGAGCTCCAGATGTTGCACCTTTGCCTGCCAGTTTTCCTGCCACGCTTTCGCCAGGCGCTGCTCCAGGCCGTCTACGTACTGCTGGCGCCAGTAAATTTCGTGTTGGGGCCGGGCCAGGCCGCGGCTCCTGGCCAGGTGTTCCACCTTTTCCTTTAGATAGGTTATCCGCCCGAACATGCTCCGCTGCAGGCGGCCGTAAAGATTCAAGATTTCCCGCTCCAGGTCAGTGCGCACCGGCACGGCCATCTCCGCAGCGGCGGACGGGGTAGGAGCCCGGCGATCGGCCACCAGATCGGCGATGGTGTAATCCGTCTCGTGGCCGACGGCGGCGATGACCGGGATGCGGGAGCCGTAAATGGCCCGGGCCACGGCCTCGGTGTTGAAGGCCGACAGGTCCTCCGCCGAGCCGCCTCCCCGGCCGACTATGATAACATCCACCCCTCCCCAGCGGTTTAACTTCTCCAGGGCATCCACGATTTCTTCGGCCGCCGTCTCACCCTGTACCGAAGCCGGAGCCAGGACGATGCCCATGCCCGGATAGCGGCGCCGGATTACCGTCACTATATCCCTCCACGCCGCGCCGTTAAGGGAGGTTACCACCCCTACCCGGCGGGGAAGCCGGGGGAGGGGGCGCTTGCGCCTTTCGTCAAAGAGCCCCTCCCTTTCCAGGCGCTTCTTGAGCTCCTGGAGGGCCATCTCCAAAAGCCCCATACCCGCCGGGAGCAGCTCCTGGACATAGAGCTGGTACAGGCCGTCCCTCTCGTAGACGGAGATGTAGCCCCGGGCAATGGCCTGGGTTCCGTTCTCCGGCCTGAACCTCAAGGTGCGGCACCGGCTCTGGAACATGACACACCGCAGGGTCGACGCCTTGTCCTTAAGGCTGAAGTACAGGTGGCCGGAGGAGTGCCACTTCAAGTTCGAGATCTCGCCCTTAACCCACACGTTGGCCAGAAAACCGTCGCCGTCCAGAAGGCCTTTGATGTGGGAGGTGAGTTCGCTGACGCTTAAAACGCGCTGACGGCTTATCACGCCCGCCTGGCGGCCTCCACCGTATTCTTAAGGAGCATGGCAATGGTCATGGGGCCTACGCCCCCGGGTACGGGGGTGATCCAGGAAGCCTTTTGGCTCGCGCTTTCAAAGTGCACGTCGCCCACCAGTTTCCCGTCCGGCATGCGGTTAATGCCCACGTCGATAACCACGGCGCCCTCCTTGATCATATCTCCGGTTATGAGCTCGGGCCTGCCTACAGCGGCCACCAGGATATCGGCCTGGCGGCACTCGGCGGCCAGATCCCGGGTGCGGGAGTGGCAGACGGTGACCGTGGCATGACGGGCCAGGAGCATCATGGCCATGGGTTTACCTACGATGTTGCTGCGGCCGACCACCACGGCTTTCTTACCCTGGGGATCTACCCCGATTTTGTCCAGGAGAACCATGCAGCCGTGGGGAGTGCACGGGTAAAAGCACTCATCCCCGATGACCAGATTGCCCACATTGGCCGGGCTGAAACCGTCAACATCCTTTTTCAGGGCTATGGTGTCGATGACCTTTTTCTCGTCTATGTGGCCCGGCAGGGGTAATTGGACCAGAATACCGTGGATCTTGGGGTCGTTGTTAAGCTGTTCTATCAGCTCTAAGAGCTCGTCCTGGCTGGTCTCCGCGGCCAGGCGGTGAACCTCCGAGTAAATCCCCACTTCTTCGCACGCCCGGTGCTTGTTCCGCACGTAAACCTGGGAGGCCGGATCGTCGCCTACCAAGATCACAGCCAGCCCCGGAGTAATTCCCCGGGCCTTAAGCTCCGCTACTTCTTTCTTTACCTCTTCCCGCACCTCGGCGGCTATTTTCTTGCCGTCGATAATATTAGCCATTCCCTTTCTCCCCCTTTTGGCGCAGATAAGCGTCAATGGCCCGGGCCGCCTTCTTGCCGGCCCCCATGGCCAGGATAACCGTTGCCGCTCCGGTCACAATATCGCCGCCGGCAAAAACGCCTTCCCTGGAAGTGGCTCCCGTCTCTTCGTCCGCCGCTATGGTCCCCTTCTTGGTGAGTTCCAAGCCCGGCGTCGTCTGCAAGACCAAAGGATTGGGCCCCTGTCCTATGGCGATAACCACGGTATCCACTTCCATCCGGTACTCGGATCCGGGAATGGCCACCGGACGCCGCCGGCCGCTGGCATCGGGCTCACCCAGCTCGTAGCGGATGCAGGTCATCCCCGTCACCCAGCCAGCCTCGTCGCCGTGGATCTCCACCGGACTGGTTAAGAGATGGAATTCCACCCCCTCTTCCTCAGCATGTTCTACTTCTTCCTTCCTGGCCGGCATTTCCTCGGCCGAACGTCGGTAGACGATCATAGATTTCTCGGCTCCCAGGCGGAGGGCCGTGCGCGCCGCGTCCATGGCCACGTTGCCGGCGCCGATAACCGCCACCCGGCGGCCCACTTTAATGGGCGTCAAGTACTCTGGAAAAAGATAGGCCTTCATGAGGTTGGTACGAGTGAGGAACTCGTTGGCCGAATATACCCCCAAAAGGTTCTCCCCCGGAATACCCATAAAGTAAGGCAATCCGGCACCGGTTCCGATGAAGACGGCATCAAAACCGCTCTCCAGCAGCTCATCTACGGTGACCATCTTGCCTACTACTGAATTAGTCCTGATTTCTACCCCCAGGCGCCGGATATAGTCGATCTCCCTCTGGACGATTTCCTTGGGCAGGCGGAATTCGGGAATGCCATACATGAGCACTCCGCCCGGTACGTGGAGGGCCTCAAAAACCGTGACCTGGTGGCCCATCCTGGCCAGATCGGCGGCTGCCGTCAGCCCGGCCGGCCCCGAACCTATGACGGCTACCCTGAAGCCGGTGGGTGTGGCAAGGGCAGGGGGTTCTACCTCGCCCTGGCTCAGTTGGTAATCGGCCACAAAGCGCTCCAGCCGGCCGATGCCCACCGGTTCGCCCTTTTTGGCCAGGGTACAGTACTTTTCGCACTGGTTTTCCTGGGGACACACGCGGCCGCAAATGGCCGGGAGGTTGTTCTTTTCCTTTACCTTCTCGATGGCCCCGGCAAAATCCCCCTCCTTTATCCGTCCGATGAAGGCGGGAATATCTATTTCTACCGGGCATCCCTGCCGGCAGGGAGCCTTCTTACACTGCAGACACCGCTCCGCCTCCTGCCTGGCCATTTCCTCGGTGTAGCCTAAGGCCACTTCGGAAAAATTCCGGATGCGTTCCCCGGGGGGCTGGGAAGGCATGGGAGTCTTGCGGGTACTTACCGGCATTGACAACCACCCCTTTTCTCCTGGTGAAAGGCTTGAGCCCTGGCTTCTTCATCCCTATACATGCGGAGCCGCTGCACGGCCAGATCCCAATCCACCTGGTGCCCGTCAAACTCAGGTCCGTCTACACACCCGAACTTGGTTTCGCCGCCCACGCTCACCCGGCAGGCACCGCACATACCGGTACCGTCTACCATAATGGGATTCATGCTTACAATAGTCGGAACCCCGAAAGGTCTCGTCGCCTCCGAAACCGCCTTCATCATGACCACCGGGCCGATGCCCCATACCCGGTCCACCTTCTTCTCCTGGAGGACCCTGACCAAAAGATCGGTTACAAAGCCCTTGTGACCGTAAGAGCCGTCGTCGGTGGATACCAGGAGTTCATGGGACACCTTTCTCATTTCTTCTTCTAGAATCAAGAGTTCGCGGGAACGGGCGCCGATTATGGAGATGACCTCGTTCCCGGCCTCCTTCAGGGCCCGTGCTATGGGATAGATGGGGGCTACGCCCACCCCTCCGCCGACGCATACCACCCGGCCGTAATTCTCGATCTCCGTGGGACGTCCAAGGGGACCCACAAAGTCGAGGAGGGCATCTCCTTCTTCCAGCTGGCCCAGGTGCCAGGTGGTGTATCCCACTTCCTGGAAGATGGTGGTGATGGTGCCCTCCTCCCGATTAAAATCGGCAATGGTCAAAGGAATGCGCTCGCCCGGCTCGTCTATGCGCAAAATGATGAATTGGCCCGCCTGAGCCTTGCGCGCCACGTCCGGAGCCTTGACCTCCAACAGCTTAATGCCGGGAGCCAGTATTCTTTTTTTTACTATCGGGTACATCTCGTCTTCCTTCCCTCCCTGCAATTAAGTGAAACTGTTTCCGGCCCAACTTTTTATAATTCTGCTCAAAACGCCGTATTCCTGCCGGTCGTTGCTGCCAATTCCCTTGACCTCCTTTGAGATAAGATCTAATATTAGGTGGAGATTGGAGGTCGGCTCCGTGAAAAAAAACAAGAGATTCCTCTACCTACTTAGCCTAGGCCATCTAATGACCGATGTCAACCAAGGTTTATTACCCATTTTCCTTCCCATCTACAAACAGGTTCTTGGCCTCTCCTTCACGGCCGCCGGACTGGTTTCCCTTATATCCCTTATAAGCTCATCGGTTATCCAGCCCTTCTTCGGGTTCTGGTCGGACCGGAGGGCCGGCCGCTGGCTCATCCCGGCCGGGTGCCTGGTGGCCGCCCTGGGAATGGCCCTTGCCGGGTGGGCCCCTAACTATGCGGCCCTGGTGGCCGCCGTGTTTCTGAGCGGCCTCGGCGTAGCCGCCTATCACCCCGAGGCTTCCAAGACGGCCCATTATTTGAGCGACCGGCACCAGGCCACCTCCATGGCCGTCTTCTCGGTGGGAGGCAACCTCGGCTTCGCCCTGGGGCCGGCGGTGGCCGCCGGCCTTCTGGCCCTCGGGGGCCTTAAGGCCTCTCCCCTGCTGTTGATACCGGCAGGCCTCCTTTCCCTGGTACTGTGGACGCAGCTCCCCTCTCTAGAGGGGGCCGTGAAGGGATCTTCTTCCCACAAAAGGGAAGGGGCTCCCCGCGCGGAGGCTTCGGCCGCCGGGCACCCCAACGTGAGGGCTATGATATTGCTCCTGGTGATCGTGATTATGCGCTCCTGGCTCCACGTCGGCCTGACCAATTATATACCCTTTTATTATATCAATTACCTGCAGGGTGACCCGGCCTACTCCAGCATGCTCCTGACGGTATTCCTCCTGGCGGGCGCCCTGGGCACCCTGGCGGGCGGCAGGATCGCCGACCGGTGGGGGTGCAAGAATATGGTCCTGGTTTCCTTGGCCCTCATGGTTCCCATGGTGCTGCTCTTCCCGCGTACGGAAGGGGTATGGCTGTTCGTCCTCCTGGCCGTGGGAGGATTCACCCTCGTCTCCACCTTTGCCCCTACCATTGTCCTAGCCCAAAACCTCATGCCCGGCCACGTGGGTATGGCTTCGGGTTTAATTATGGGCTTCGCCATAGGGACCGGCGGTATCGGCCTGGTCATCATAGGGGCCGTGGCGGACGCCCTGGGAGTCCCGGCTGCCCTGGCCTCCATGGCCTTAATACCCGCCCTGGGCTTCGCCCTCACCCTGTTCCTGCCGGACGATGCCCGGGAAAGGAGATTAAGCCAGGCCCTCAAGGCCTAAAAGGGCAACTCCCACGGCGTTGTCGGTGCTGTACTCGGGGGCGGCAAAGTGGAGGACGGCCCCCACGGCCCTGTGTTCCAGGCGGTGGCGCAGGCGTTCCCGCAAGAATCGGTTGGCCGCCACGCCGCCGACGATGAGGATGTGGCGGTGACCGGTCTCTACCACCAGAGGCCGCAACACCTTCTCCAGGGTATTGGCAATACACCTTTCCACCGCCCTAGCCACCGCCGCCGGCGGCGCTCCTTGTTGGAGGAGGCGCTCGGCATGGGAGGCAGGGCCGGAAAAGCTGAAATCATACCCCTTTACCGCCGAAGGTAGATCAACCTGCTCCCCACCCGCCTCGGCCCCCCGGGCCAGGCGCTCCAAGTGGGGACCAGCCGGGAAGGGCAGGCCCAACCTCAACCCTACCCGGTCCACCAGCTGGCCCGCATGCAGGTCGGTGGTGCCCCCAACCCTCTCAATGGCAAAGGAACCCTTGTCCTGGGTAACTACCAGTATTTCCGAAGTCCCGCCGGACAGGTGGACGGCGATGAAGGTCCCCCGGGGTTGCCAGCCGGCCGACCAGAGGCCCGCCATCAGGTGCCCTTCCTGGTGGGTGGTGGGCCAAAAGGGCACCCCCAGGGCGGAGGCCAGAACCCGGCCGTGGCCGGAAGCGGCCACGAATACGGGCATATAAGACCCCTTCACCGGCCGGGGCTTCACGGAAGCGGCCACTCCCCTGATGCGGCCCGGCCGCACGGCTTTAAAGGCGCCTTCTAGGACGGCCGGCAGGTTGTTTATATGCTGAAACACCGCCACGGACTGTTGCAGCCCGCCCTCTCCTTCGGGAACCCGCAACAGCTGGCGGTGTTCGAAGAGCAGTTGTTTTTTATCGTCCACCAAAGCCACAGAAGTGGTATAACAGCTAGTGTCTATCCCCAGTACGGCCATGGAAACTATCCCCCAGCGGTCTCGTCCTCCGGCTTCCCGGCGTCCAGGTCCCGCCGGATGCTGTCCAGCACTCCGTTGATAAAGGGGCCTGCCTCCTCGTTGCTGAAAACCTTGGCCAGTTCAATGGCCTCGTTAATGGACACGGAGGCCGGGATTTCCTCCCGCAAGTAAAGGAGCTCGTACAATCCAAGACGGAGAATGTTCCGGTCCACCACAGGCATGCGTTCGACTTCCCATCCAATGGCGTACTGCGCCAGGAGTTCGTCCAGCCGCTGCCGGTGCTGCAGCACCCCGGAAACCAGGGTGCGCGTGAAGGCGGCATCCGAAGGCGCCAATCCGTTTTCTTCTACTACGTGGTTCAAGGCCACTTCTTCGGGGATACGGCCTACATCAAGGGCATAGAGGGCTTGCAAAGCCGCGGCCCTCGCCTTTTTCCTGCTCACCCGGCGCCTCCTCCTTTAACCGCGCCTGCCGAATAACCGCTCAAACCAGCGGACCGGATCCTCGCCTTTGTCGATCCGGCACCCCACGGAATAACCCAGGGCCATGCACAGGGCGATAAAGACGGTCTTGGCCAAACCCATTAGTGCTACACCCAGTCCGAAGAGCAGGCCCAGCCCCACGCCCCATACCTTGCCGCGGTGTTGGCGGTACACTTCCCCTAGCCACTCCCTATCCAATCCGCAACCACCCCGCTACTCGACGCGCCTCACAGGCTCCTGCCAGACTCCGTTGATCAGGATGCGGACCTCCGGGCCTTCCAGGCCGGTTACCTCTGCTATGTAGTTCCGCACCCCTTCCTGGAGGCTTTGGGCCACACCGGGCAAGTGCTGGTCGGGTAAGACCTGCACTTCTAGGGTAATCATAATGCCTTCCGGTAAAATTTTAAGGCGCGGCTTTACTTCCTTAATACCCTTCACCTGGCGCGCCGCGCGTACCACCAAACTTTCCAAGGCGGCCAAGGAAATGGTAACATCCCCGGCTTCGCCCCGGCGGATCAGAGCCTGTTCTACCTTGGGAGCCTTCCTCTGGAGGCTGCCCAACAAAAAACGTAATGAAAGGACTAAAATGACCGCCGCGATAACCCCGCCGGCCACCCTGTATTCCAGGGTGGTAAGGGCGGATTCATACCACGCAAGGGGTGTCCTCCAGCCCGCACTTACGCCCAGGAGGACGAGGGCCAAGGCAGCGGTTATCAGGGAATAGAGGGCGAGAAGGGCCCGTTCATACAACGGCACTGGCCCCTAAGCCTCCTCAGCGAACCCGGGCCGGCTCTTCTTCCGCCGACTTCTCCTGCTGGAAGGCGACTCCCTGGACGTGGACGTTAACCTCTACCACCTTTAGGCCCGTCATACTTTCGATGGCCCGTTTAACCTTGTCCTGTATTTCCACCGCCACCTCCGGGATGCGCACCCCGTACTCCACGATTACGAAGATATCCACCGCCGCTTCCTTTTCTCCTACCTCTACCTTAACGCCCTTGGAGAGGTTTTTACGTCCCAGCATTTCCGCGATTCCGCCGGCTATACCGCCGCTCATGCCGGCTACGCCGTCTACTTCGGTAGCCGCCAGGCCGGCGATAATGGCTACCACTTCATCGGCAATCCTAATGGAACCAAGTTCTGTTGCCACTTCGGGAGCCATAAGGGCTTTTTCTTCCATCTACACCGCACCTCGCTTTGCCTGTTTTCTATATTATACCAAAGGGATCCGACCTCCACAACGACTTCCAACCCTGAGTTATCCCCTGTTTTGATCCCGGCCTGCTTGGCTTCCGCTCGCTCCTGAAACCTTCGCGGGCCTGACCGGGGGAGACATCCATACCGCCGGTACGGCACCAGCAGAAGGATGAAAACACCGGGCTGGCATTTCTCCCTCGCGAGCGATTTGGTCCGAGCGGATGAGCAGCCTTGGCGAAGCCGAGGAGGGAGGGCGGGGCCCTCCCCTTTCCTCCTAACCCTCGAGTAGGCGCCGCTGGATGAAGTTGGTATACACTTCCCCGCGCCGGAAGAAGGCGTTGTCCATAATTTTTAGATGGAAGGGAATGGTAGTAGTAACCCCCTCGACCACCATCTCCCGCAGGGCGCCGCGCATCCTGGCGATGGCCTCCTGCCTGCTGGGCGCCCAGACGATCACCTTGGCGATGAGGGAATCATAATAGGGCGGTATCTCGTAGCCGGGGTATAAGGCGGTGTCCACCCTCACCCCGAAGCCTCCGGGCGGGTGAAAGCGTTGGACGCGGCCGGGGGAGGGCCGGAAATTGCGGGCCGGGTCCTCGGCATTGATACGGCACTCCAGGGCGTGACCCCGAATTTGAACATCCTCCTGCCGGCACGAGAGTTTTTCCCCGGCGGCAATGAGGATCTGTTCCTTAACCAGGTCGATTCCCGTGACCTCCTCGGTAACGGGGTGTTCCACCTGAATACGGGTATTCATTTCTATGAAATAGTAATTGCCGTGCTTGTCCAAGAGGAATTCCACCGTACCGGCGCTGAAATATTCCGCCGCCGCGGCGGCCCTGATGGCTACCTCCCCCATGGCCCGGCGCAACTCCGGGGTGAGGGCCGGGGAGGGCGCCTCCTCCAGGATCTTCTGGTGCCGTCGCTGCAGGGAACAATCCCTTTCTCCCACGTGGATAATGTTCCCGTGGGTGTCGCCCAAAATCTGAAACTCCACGTGGCGCGGTTCTTCGATGTACTTCTCCAGGTAGATCTGGGCGTTGCCGAAGGCGGCCTCCGCCTCCTGGCGGGCCGTCTGGACGGCCTGGCGCAGCTCCGCCGGGTTTTGGGCCACCCGCATGCCGCGGCCGCCACCTCCCGCCGCCGCCTTTACCAGAACCGGATAGCCGATCTCCCGAGCTATATCCAGGGCTTCCTCCACCTTCCCTACCACCCCTTCGGAGCCCGGGACCACGGGTACCCCCGCCTGTAGCATGGTATTCCGGGCCCTGGCCTTGTCGCCCATGAGCTGGATGGCCCGGGGCGAGGGTCCTATGAAGGTAAGGCCCGAGGTGGCGCACATCTCGGCAAAGTAGGCGTTCTCGGCCAGGAAACCGTAACCGGGGTGTACGGCATCCGCGCCCGTCACCTGGGCGGCGGCAATGATGTTGGGGATGTTAAGATAGCTCCTCCCCGCCGGCGGCGGCCCTATGCAGACGGCCTCATCGGCCAGTTTAACGTGGAGGGCGTCCCGGTCGGCCTCGGAAAATACGGCGACCGTCTCTATTTCCAGCTCCCGGCAGGCGCGGATTATGCGGACGGCGATCTCCCCCCGATTGGCAATTAGGACCTTCCTAAACACCGTCCCCTACTCCTTTGCCAGCCGGAAGAGTATTTGCCCGTATTCCACCGGCTGCCCGTTTTCCACCAGAATTTCTATGACCCGGCCCGGGGCATCCGCGGTAATTTCATTCATCAGCTTCATAGCCTCAATGATGCATAGAGTCTGCCCCGGCTTCACCCGGGTTCCTATTTCCACAAAGGGCGGCGCATCCGGGGCAGGTGCCCGGTAAAAGGTGCCTACCATGGGTGCCCGCACTTCGATGACCTCCGCGGCCGTCCCCTCGTCCTCCTTCAGGGGTACCGGAGCGGGCTCCTGGGCAGGCGGAGGGCCGACCTCGGCCACCGGCTGGTAGCCCACCGTCCCCCTCTTTATGCTGACCTTAACCCCTTCGCTTTCCAGGTTGAGCTCGGTAACCCCGGTTTCTTCCAGAGCCTTGATGAGCTGGGTAATTTCTTTCAAATCCATGCCCGCCTTCACCTCCTCGTTAACCTTAACCCCCTGCCGCGCCGGACGCCTTCCGGGGTTTAACTTCCCCGCCCTCCTGTTCTCCAGAAACTTGCGGGCCACCTGGGGAAACAGGGCGTACGAAATTACGTCTTCTTCGCTCTCGGCCAGATCCCCGATTTCCCGCCGCGCCTCTTCCATACGTGGTTCCAAATAGTCGGCCGGACGGCCTTTAATAGGCTCCTCGTCACCCATGACCCGGCGTTTTACTTCTTCGCTGATGGGCGCGGGCGGGCTGCCGTACAGGCCCCTTACATAATTCTTGACCTCTTCGGGTACCACTTTATACCTCTGGCCCAAGAGAACGTTCAGTACTGCCTGGATACCCACTATCTGGCTGGTGGGAGTGACCAGGGGAGGATATCCGAGTTCCGCCCGGACGCGGGGTATCTCCTCCAGCACCTCGTTAATCCGGTGGGCGGCCTTCTGTTCTTTGAGCTGGTTGACCAGATTGGATATCATGCCACCAGGCACCTGGTGTTCAAAAACCCGCATATCAGTTATGCGGGTTACCCCCCGCTCGTAACCCAGCTCCCGGCGGAGGTCGTCGAAGTACTCGGCGATCTCGAAGAGCAAGTGGAGGTCTAGGCCGGTATCATAGGGAGTTCCGGCCAGAGCCCGGACGACGGTCTCCACCGGCGGCTGGGAGGCACCGAAGGCCAGGGGTACCGAAGCCGTATCCACCACATCCACCCCGGCCCGCGCGGCCTCCAAATAAGCGCCCAGGGCCAAACCTCCTATATAATGGCTATGGAGCTGGACGGGCACCTGCAAGTTTTCCTTGAATAACTTTACCAGATCATAAGCCACAAAGGGTGTCAGTAGCCCGGCCATGTCTTTGATGCATATGGAGTCTACCCCCATGCCCTCCAGCTCCCGGGCCACTTCCAAGTAGTGTTCCGTGGTGTGAACGGGGCTGATGGTGTACACCACCGTCCCCTGGACGTGGGCCCCTTCCTTCTTGGCCACGCGGATGGGTACTTCCATGTTGCGCAGGTCGTTAAGGGCGTCGAAGATGCGGATGATATCTATCCCATTGGCCACCGCCCGGCCGATAAAGGCGGTCACTACATCGTCCGGGTAATGCTGGTAGCCCACCAGGGATTGACCCCGGAGGAGCATCTGAAGGGGGGTGCGCTTCACGTACCTTTTTATGGTGCGCAGGCGCTCCCACGGGTCTTCATCCAAATAGCGCAGGCAGACGTCGAAGGTGGCCCCGCCCCATACTTCGAGGGAATGGTAGCCGACGCTGTCCAGCTTTTCCAGGACGGGTAGCATGTCCTGGAGGGTCATGCGCGTGGCCCATAGGCTCTGGTGCCCGTCGCGTAGCGTAGTATCGGTAATCCTTACTCCGGCCAATCCGGTTACCCCCTCCTCTGGTGGAACTTTCGCATGCCCCACCACAACCCTTAGTTAGCCGCGTACACTATGTCCTATTATATAGAAACGTTCTTTCCCTAAGCAAGATATTCGGCCCATGTATACATTATATTTGCTGTTCCCCACGGATGGGGGCTGACGTATCCCCACTTTTCAGCCTGCTTTGGCTTACGCTCGCAAAGGCCTCCCTCGCGGGCCAAACTAGCGCTCGGCCTAAAAGCTTAAGGCGGACTTCCCAGCAAATTCGACCTCCTGTCTCAGTTGCCGGCCGCAGGTCTCTCATGCCCTCGGGTCCGCCTCCGCTTTCGGCCTCGTTAAGTTTGGCTACCGCGAAGGCTTGTTCGCTCGCTTTCAAGCCAAAGCATGGCCACCCCGGCGAAAACTGGGGATACCTCAGGGAGGGGGTGGTGGACATGTGGGACCGGACACCGGCCTTGCAGACGTGTTGTTACCGCCGGGGTATAATAGTTACTTGCTCCCGCGGCCGGCCGGTGGAACGGGAAACCAGATCCCCTATTTTGTAGGCGTCCTCCTCGGTAAACTGGTCGGCCATGACGATAACGTTCACCGCATTAGGCTGGATAAAGACGGCGGCCTCCCGGTAACCCTTGGCGACGATGAGCTTTTCCAACTGGAGCTCCAGGTCCATCTGCTGGGTCAAGTCCACCAGCCGCTTCTGAGCTTCCTGCTTGCCTTCTCCCGTAGCATTGGGATTATCCACGATCTGCTTCAAGAGCTCGATCTGCTGGCTGCGGCGGCGGTCCCGCTCCAGGCGGTACTCTACAAAGAAGGCCGCGTCGCCCTCGGCAACCTTTTCCGCGGCACCTTCCAGGACCTCTTGCGCCTTTATGTTCCAATCCTCCGAAGCCGAGGAGGAAACAACACCTCCGGCGGCGTCGACGGCGGACCTTTCCGTTGCCTGCTGCGCCGGCCCTTCGGCAGGCAACCCCGTTCCTCCGTACTCGGCCATCTCCTTTTCGCCCTGCACCATGTAAGCCAGTACCCCGAAGGTAAAGACCAGGGCGATCAGAACCCTCACTTTATCGTTTATTTTGATCTTCCACATCTCTTTCCTTACCTCCCCCTAGAGGCTCGATACATCAGTCTAATTTCCCATGGGCAACACCTGAACCTGGTGGGGAGCCAAAGCCCATAGCGTCCTGACGGCCTCTATAAGCCGGAGCCGCACGTAAGGGTCCCTTCCCCCTTCGGCCACCACCACTACACCCTGGATCTCCGGTTTGGATTCCCGCACCACCACCGGTTCTTCCCCCTGTAGGGTGCTGGTCCGGGCCAGGACGAGCTGGCCGTCTTCATCGGTTTCGGTGGTCACCCTGGTACCCCCTGACTGGTTTTTTTCTTCCGTGCTCCGCTGGACGGCCCTGGTGTTGGTAGCATACTCCCTAACCGGGGTGGCCGCCAGGGCAACGCTTACTTTGACTCGGCCCGCCCCCTCCACCTTGGCCAGGATTTCCTCCAGTTCGGCCTCCAGGGCCCGGGCCGTGGCAAAGAGCTCGCTGCCCTGTACACCCTGCCGCCCGGCCTCGCCCGGATCGGGAGGAGACGCCGTTCCCCTGAGGTCACCCGGAGGCGATACACTACTGATGGAGATCAAGAGGGTCCCTAGGATCAGTACCCCCACACCGACCCATAAATACCAGGGAGGTTTACCCGGCAGCCGCAAGCCTTTCCACAACTCATCTTTGCCCAAAGCCTTCACCTCCCTCGTACAGTTATTACTCGGGCATCGAGCCCGTAGAAGAAGGCCAGGGTCTGTTTTATCCGGGCCACCAGTTCTTCTTCGGAGGCAGGGGCGGCGGGCAGGCCGGACGTCTCCTCCTCCGTTGCGTCGCCTTCCCAGTCTACTATGACTTCTACGCTCCTGATCCTGGCCCTGGCCAGGTCCGCAGGTGTCCCCTCCACCTCCACCCGGACATCGGCCTCCCGTACACCGGGGGTCAGGGCTACGAGGGTCCGCATCTGGCTGCCCAATCTTTCCTTAAAGAGGGCCATGGCCGCCTCCCCGGAAGCCCCTTGCCAGGCGGAGGACGGCGCCAGGGCCCCCGTTCCCTCCTCCGTCCGGCCAGGCCGCAGGTCCCAGGCCATGACTTCCAAAGCCTGCCCCCGGCCGAACCTTTCGGCCACGGGTGAAAGGAGGGCCACCAGCACAAAGAGCCCCAGGACCAGGCGCACGTACCGGTTCATGGCCTGCTGGGGAAGCATCATCTCCAGAAGCCCGGCCAGAATGACTATAAGGGCCACCTGCCTCACTATCTCCCCGATAACCTGCAGCAACCATCTCACCTACCCCCTGAGGGCTACTACCACATTGCCCAACAACACTACCATCCCGACGGCCAGGTAAAACATCAGGGCGACGGCTATGAGACAGGCGAAGATGAGAAGGAGGGCGCCGCCCATGCCTTCCAAGGCGTCGTGCAGTCGGTCTTCTCCGAAGGGCTGCACCAGAGCAGCGGCCACCCGGAAGATGATGGCCAGAGACACGATTTTTATCATGGGAAAGGCGGCCAGCAGGGAGATCACTATCACCCCGCCCAGGCCCACGGCGCTCTTCAAGAGGAGGGTAGTCCCGGCTACGGTGGTTACGGCGTCGGAGAGGATTTTGCCCACTACAGGAACGAAAGTGGAGGTGGCAAATTCCGCCGCCTTTAGACCCACCCCGTCCACTACAGAACCGGCAATACCGTAGACCGAGAGCACGCCGGTGAACACCGTCAGCATGAGGCTAAGGAGGGCCAGGGACAACTGCCGCAGGAGCGCGGCCAGCCGGCTTATATTAAACCGGTCGGAGATCTGGCCTACCACTCCCAAAACCGCCCCGCAATAAATCAGCGGAAAAATAGTATTGCGGGTCAAGGTATTGGCTATGGTAAGGCTGTAAAGGAGTACCGGGTGGAGCAAACTCGAGCTGGTGAGTCCGCCGCTGGCCGCCAGGAGGGTTACCAGCATGGGTAAGAGGGACTGGAAAAAGGTCACCATGCGGTCGATGGCCTCTCCGGCGGACTTCAGGGCCATGGTAAAGGAGGTTAAGGCCAATCCCGCCAAGGCCAGAAACACTATACCGTGGGCGAGCTTCCCGGCGCTCCCTCCTCCCAGGGAAGACTGCAAATTCTGCAGCACGGCGGCCGCTACGGCCAGGATCACCAGCTGGCTGAGGAGCTTGGCCCCGGCCCAGAGCTCCCGCAGGAAGTACCTCCCCAAGCCGTCTAGCAGCTCCGCAGGGTGGACCGGCAGGTCCCCGCGGCGTAAGCTTTCCCATATCCTGTTCCAGCTTAAAAGGGGCATATAATGCCCCACTTCCCGTTCCAGCTCCCGCAGGTACCGGTCGAGGCTGTCCAGGTTTAAGGACTGCATTTGTTCTTCCAGATACTTGTCCAGGGCCGACGCCACCCGGTTTTCTTCTTCTTTGAACACCGGTACTATTTCCTCCGCCCCTGCTGAAAAGGAGGAGGAAAGGAGGATCAATACAGAGAAGAAGAGGGCCAGTATCCGGCTTTTCACCCCATCACCTCTCCCGGCCTCAAGGCAGGAGTTTAACAATACTCTCCAGGATGGCTACTATAATGGGTATGGCCAGGACCATGATCAAAACCTTGGCCGCCAACTCCACCTTGCCGGCCACCGCATTTTCCCCTGCGTCGCGGCAGACCTGGGCTCCGAACTCGCCCACATAGGCAATCCCTATGATTTTGAGGACGGTGGTAAGGTAAAACCGGTTGATACCTGCCCGGTCAGAGAGGTCGGTAATCACCCGGATCACTGCTCCGATGCGATCCACCAACAGGAGGAAAATAACCGCGCCCACCACCAGGCTGATAAGAAGCGCCGTTTCCCGGGCGTGGGCCTGGCGGATAACCACTATAATCAGCGTGGCGGTTAAACCCAGGCCTACTATTTGAAATATCTCCACGGCTATCAGCTCCCTCCGGCGGGGTGATACCGCGGGCGTCGGGGATCAGTAAAGCTGGAACACGGCCCTTACGGCGTTGAACAGTTCCATAATCACCGGTATAACCCACAGAAGGGCAATGGCCAGGCCGGCCAGGAGGGTCAAATAGGCATATTCATCCCTACCCGCCTGTTTTAAGAAGGTGTAAAAAATGGTAATTATAATTGCCAGGGCCGCCAGGCGAAAAATTAAGCTGACGTCGACGCCCAACATGGTTCTCTCTCCCTTCAGTACATTAGCAGCGTTACCGCCGCACCAAGGAGGAAACCTAAGGTACGCCACATCCTCCCCTGGCGGTTGGCATCTTCTTCCGCGGCGGCCTGCTGCCGGTGCAAGTGCTGGCGGGCCAGTTCGAGGTTTTTGGCCTGGTCTTCCCGGCCGGAAACCCCCAATCCCTGGCCGAGAATACGCAGGATATCCAGGTCCCCGGGGGTGAGGGAACCCTTGTCCCGCAGGACCTCTAACCCCCCCTCCCAGGCCTCGGCCGCCGTGATACCGCGCTCCTCCTGGAGGAGCCGGGCGCTCACCCGGAAAAGAAGGGCCACGGGCTCCTCCAGGCGCCCTCCTATCCTGGCCAGGGCCAAGGGAAGGGGGGTAGCCCCGAACACAATCTCCGTCTCCAACATCTTTAAGGCGGCGCTCAAGGTCCGCAGTTGGCGGGGCCGCTCGAAGTAGGCCTGGGCCAGGCCTATCCCTAAAAACCCACAACTCAGGATGACCAATCCTGCACCGGCAAGTTTCAACACACCTTTTTCCCCCCAAAGGTAACCGTCGTAGGAGCCGGCCTTATGGGGCCCACTAAGACGGGCCGGCCATCCTTTCCTTCGAGGACGGCTTCCACGGTCCCGGGACCCAGGCTGCGGCCCAGGATGATCAGGCGCTCCCAGATCCCCTGAGCCAGAAGGGGGGCCCAGCCCGGCCTCCCCTTCAGTTCATCGAGGGAAGAAGCATGTACGCTGGCCAGGAGGGTGACTCCGCTGTGGAGGACCTCCTGAAGGGCCTCCAATTCGGCGGGCCGGCCCACCTCATCGGTGACCACGACGTCCGGTCCCATGGAGCGCACCAGCATCAACAGGCCGCTCACCTTGGGGCACCGGTCCAGAACATCGGTGCGGGGGCCCACTTCGAGTTGGGGTATTCCTTGATAGCAGCCGGCTATTTCCGATCGCTCGTCCACTACGCCGACATTGAGACCCGGAATGCCCAGCTCGGGCACGCCGCTGCTGAAGGAGCGGACCAGGTCGCGGAGGAGGGTGGTCTTGCCGCAGCGGGGCGCAGACAGAACCAAAATGTGATAGGGGCGGCCGTCCTCCCTTATAACGTACGGCAACAGAGGCCTCGAACACCCTACGACGCTGCGGGCGAGCCGGATATTCAAGGCGCCGATGTTCTTAAGGGTGCGCACCTCGCCCCTTTCCACCACCGCCTCGCCCGCCAGGCCCACGCGGTGCCCGCCTTTGATCGTCACATACCCGGAGCGCAACTCGTTTTCCCAAGCATACAGGGAATTATCCGTCAAGGCTTGTACCGCATGCCGGAGGTCCTGGGGCTTCACCTGATAAGCTTCATCCGCCGCAGCTGTGGGGTTTCCCCGGGCGTCGATCCAGCCTTCCCCGCCCACCCAACGCACATGAAGGGACCGGTTTATGCGCAGCCGGATTTCTTCCAGGCCGTCCTGCAAATCCCGGGGCAGCTTAAAGAGGATCTCTTTAAGGTGAGGGGGCAAAATACCGAGGACTTCTGCCACCCCGTCAGGGGCGCGGGGATTGTCGGTCCCCAGGGGTCGGCGCACAGTCAAATCTTCCTACCTCCCTGCAATAATGCTTATTACCCCCATGGCAATTTTATGCAAAAAAAATAAACCCCGGTCCGCAGGGACCGGGGCGCCTCAAACGGGCTACGGCTTAAATATCTTCGGTGTCACTCTGCTCACCCTTTTCCTGGTCAGCAGGCCCTTCTCTGTCCTCCTCGTTTACGAACACGACGGCATTACAATTAGGGCAAGTAACTTCCACTACCTCGTCGTCATCCACGACATCGGCATCGAAGCAGACGATTTCGTGGCACTGGGGACATTCCACCTCTACATAATCGCCTTCCTCGTCTTCCTCTCTTTCATCTTCTTCTTCATCTTCTAGGTCGTCGGCGTAGGCTTCCTTTTCCAGATCGTAGAGGTCTTCGTCAATATCCTCCAGGTACTCTTCCAGTTCTTCGTAGTCCTCGTGGAGGTGGTGGATGGCCTCTGCCACGTCTTCCAGCAGGGATATAATTTCTTTCAGCACCCGGCCTTCTTTGCTGTCTTCCAGTTGGAGCCCGGCTACCAGTCCCTGAAGGTAGGCCACACGTGTGCGCAAATCCTTCACTTTAGGGCACCCCTTTCTCAATTATTTATTAATTTACCTTTCCCTAGACCCTTTCAATATATGCTCCCGTCCGCGTATCGATCTTTATCACATCGCCCACCTCCACAAAGAGGGGGACCTGAACTACCGCTCCCGTCTCTACCACCGCCGTCTTAGAGCCGCCCGAGGCGGTATCGCCCTTTATCCCGGGCTCGGTCTCCACTACCTTGAGCTCCACAAAGTTGGGCAATTCGATACCTATGGTTTCACCCTGATAGAAGAGTACGTCGATGACCATATCGTCTTTTAAGTACTTGGAGGTCTCGTCCAGCTGTTCCCGGGGCAGGGAAAACTGTTCAAAGGTCTCGGTATCCATAAAGTAGTAGGTATCGCCGTCGTTGTACAAATACTGCATCTTGCGGCGCTCTACATGGGCACGGTTAACCTTTTCGCCCGCCCGGAAGGTACGTTCGATTACGGCACCGGTCCGGCGGTTTTTAAGCTTGGTACGGACGAAGGCCGCACCTTTACCCGGCTTCACATGCATGAACTCGAGAACCGTATAGACTTCACCGTCCACCTCAATAGTCAAACCGGTACGGAAATCGTTGGTGGAAATCAAGCCTGTCCAACCTCCTACAATACCAAAAATTCCCTGGTGGCTTGGGACAACACCCGGCAACCTTCCGGAGCCACCAGGGCTACGTCCTCGATTCGCACCCCGCCCCAACCGGCTATGTATACGCCCGGCTCCACCGTCACCACCATACCCGCTTCCAGGGGTTCTTCCGCGCCGGGACTCAGACTCGGGCCTTCGTGGACCTCCAGGCCCACTCCGTGTCCCAGACCGTGGGAAAAATTTTCCTTGAAACCCGCCTCCTCCAGGTAAGACCTAGCGCGGGCATCCACTTCCCGCCCCGGCACCCCGGCCCTAAGCCCCTCCAGGGCCAGGCTCTGGGCCGTTCTGACTTTATCGTATACCCGGCGCTGCTCGGGAGTGACCGGGCCGAGGGCCACCGTCCGGGTTAAATCCGAATGGTAACCCCCGCAGACGGCGCCGAAATCGAGAACCACCAGGTCGCCCGGGGCCAAGCGGCGTTCTCCGGCCACCCCGTGGGGTAAGGCTGACCGCGGGCCGCTGGCCACGATGGTGGGAAAGGCGGCCCCGCCGGCTCCCTCCCGCCGCATGAAGTATTCCAGCTCCAGGGCGATATCCCTTTCCCTGACTCCCGGCCTGAGGTAAGGGAGGATGTGGTCAAAGGCCCGGTCGGCTATGGATATGGCCTGCCGGAGGACTTCTATTTCCGCCCCTTCCTTGGTGAGGCGCAACTTTTCCACCACGCCTCGGGCCCGCTTCAAAACCACCCTGCGGGGCCAGGCTCCGACGGCTTCCTTGAGGCGGCGGTAAGCGGCCACCGTCAGGTGTTCTTCTTCTACGTAGACCTCGTCGACACCGGCCCGGGCCACCGCTTCGCCCAGGGCCTTCCACGGATCCCGGCCGACCCGGACGATCTCAAAGGCCGGTGCTTCCTCCCGAGCCTGCTCCACAAAACGGCCGTCGGTGAGGAGCCATCTTCCGCTGCGGGTCACGAGGAGATAACCGCTCTCACCCGTGAACCCGCTCAGGTAGAGGCGGTTGGCCGGACCGGTCACCAAGAGGGCCGGTATGTTCTCCTGCTCCAAGGCCAACCGCAGCCGCTCCAGGCGTCTCAAAGGTCCATCTCCCTTTTCCTCTCTCGAGCCAGTTCCAAAGCCGCGAGCAACCCCAGGCGGTAGCTCAAGGGCCCGAAGCCGGTAATCTGCCCCTTAACCACTTCGGCGGTCACCGTACGCCGCCGGAAACCCTCCCGGCGGTAAATATTGGACAAGTGGACCTCCACTACCGGGTAATCGACGGCCGCCAGGGCGTCGCGCAGGGCTATACTGTAGTGGCCCAGGGCCCCGGGGTTTATAACCGCGGCATCCACCGTCCCTCGGGCCTGCTGCAGCCGGTCGATTATGGCCCCTTCATGGTTGGATTGGAAAAACTCTATCTCCGCCCCGGCCTCTTCGGCCATATCCTTCAACAAGGCGTTGATTTCGTACAGGGTCGTATGGCCGTAAACCTGCGGCTCCCGCGTACCCAGGAGGTTCATATTGGGACCGTGGATAACCAGGATCTTCATGACAAGGATTTTACCATATATACGGCGGTTTGAGTAGGCCCAAGAGCTCTGAGTTGTCCCCGTTTTTATCTTTGCCTGCTTGGCTTTCGCTCGCAAAGGCCTCCCTCGCGGGCCGGCTAACTGCCGCTGATGCTCATACCGGCAATGCGGATGCTGGGGGCCCCGGTGGCTCCGAAGAAGGTGAGATCGGATCCCACCGCCTCAATGGATTGGAGGAGCCCGATTATGTTGCCGGCTATGGCCACCCCCCTTACGGGACCGGCAAACTCGCCGTTCTCAATCCACAGCCCCATAACGCCGACGGAAAAATCGCCGGAGATGGGATTGGCGGTATGCATGCCCAGCACATCGGTGACGTACAGACCGCGGGACACTTCCCGGACCAATTCCTCCGGCTTCCGGTCCCCGGCCTCCAGGTAGAGGTTAGTGGTCCCCACCTCGGGGGTGGCTTTAAAAGACCCGCGGGACCCATTGCCGGTAGAGGACACACCCTCCCTGGCCGCCGTGTAGGTGTTATGGAGAAAGCCCCGCAACACACCGCCTTCCACCAGGATCGTCCTCTGGGTGGGAACTCCCTCTCCGTCAAAGGGGGCCGAAGCCAGCCCCCCTGCCCGGCGGCCGTCGTCGATGATATGGACCACGGCCGAGGCCACCCTTTCCCCTACCTTACCGCGGAAGAGGGATTTGCCCTTCTGCACTGCATCAGCGGCCAGGGCGGGGGCCAGGACCCCTAGAAAATTCACCGTAACATAGGGATCGAAGATTACCGGAGCCCGCTGGGTGGGTATCCTTTTGGCGCCCAGCAAGCGCACGGCCCGCGAGGCACCCTCCCTACCGATCCGGGCGGGATCGAGGTCGGCGATCTTAAGGCTGTAGGCCAGCCCGAAGCCCGTCTGGCTTTCCTCCCCTTCCACCGCCACCACAAAAATGCTGGCTCCGCAATTGGCTCCGTAATAGGTGGCAGCTACGCCCCGGGAATTGGCTACGGCCACCACGTAGCGGCTGTCGCTGTAAGAGCAGCTTTCCGTGATTTTCACGCGTCCGTCGGCGCTGCGCGCCTGGCGCTCTATCTCTTTGGCCAGCTCGATCTTATCCTTCAAAGGCGTATCCTCGATCTGCGGGTCGAAGAGATCGAGGTGGGGATAATCCGCGGGAAGGGGCAGGCAATTGTGCTCGTCGGGAGTGGCCCTGGCGGCATTGGCCCGGGCCTGTTCTACCGTTTCCTCCAGGGCGCCGGCGCTGAAATCCGTGGTATAGGCAAAGCCCACCCGGCCGTTCCCTATCACCCTCAGACCCAAACCCCTCTCCCGGGCCGTAGTAAGGGCTTCCACCTCTTGCTCCCTTATTTCGATGTTGAGATCCTCACCTGCGATTATATAGGCCTCCGCTTCCGCCCCGCCCCTGGCAGCCTTTTCCACTACTTCCCGGGCCAGGGCCAGGTACTTCTCGGCCGCAAGCCGATAATCCATCAGTTTTCTCCTTCCTCCTCCAGGATACCCCCCACCACCATTTCAGGAATGCGAATCGTGGGCTGCGCGTCTCCCACGGGCACCCCCTGGCCGTCCTTACCGCACGTCCCCAGGCTGAAGCCCAGGTCGCTACCTACCCGGTCCACCATCTTCAACACTTCCGGTCCGTTGCCCGTAAGGGTGGCCCCCCTTACCGCCGGCCCGACCTGCCCGTTTTCGATGAGATAGCCCTCGGCCACATCGAATACGAAATCTCCGTTGGTGGTGTTGACCTGGCCCCCGCCCATGCGTTTCACAAGAAGCCCTTTGGGAGTTTCCCTTATTATGGCCTGGGGATCGTCGCGGCCCGGGGCGATGAAGGTATTGGTCATCCGGGGAATAGGCCGGTCCTTGTAAGATTCCCGCCGGCCGTTGCCCGTGGAGGAGCGTCCTTCTTTGCGGGCGGTGAGGTAATCGTACATATAATCCTGCAATATCCCGTCCTTAATGAGCACCGTCCTCTGGCCGGGCCGGCCTTCATCGTCGAACCGGAAGGAGCCGTATTTGCCCGGGATGGTGGCGTCATCGATGACGGTAATAAGGGGCGAGGCCACCTGTTGGCCTTTTTTGCCGGCGTACACCGAAAGCTGCTTCTGGACCAGGTCGGCCTCCAGCCCGTGACCGCACGCTTCATGGATCATGGTACCCCCGGCCTCGCCGGCCATTACCACCGTCATCCTACCGGCGGGAGCAGGCCTGGCCTCCAGCATGCGTACTGCCCTCTCCGCGGCTTTTTTTGCGAGCTCGGCGGGATCGTTTTCTTCAAAAAGCTCAAGCCCCATAAGGCCGCCGGCGGACTCATAACCCGTTTGGATTATTTTGCCGTTGCTGGCCACGGCGTTGACCATAAAACGGCAGCGGATGCGCTCGTCCTCCACCAGCACGCCCTCGCTGTTGGCAATGGTTACTTCCTGGATAACATCGCCATAGGCTACGCTAACCTGTACTATGCGTTCGTCCACGGCCCGGGCCGCTTCGTTGGCCCGCCGCACCAAAGCCACCTTTTCTTCCACCGGTACCCCATCGGGACGTTTCTTGACCCGGAAATCCCACTGGGGCTCGGGCTGCTGCCACCGGATCTGCGGCTTGGTCCCCCGGCCGCCCACCGCCTTTCCTACTTCCCGGGCCGTCTCCAGCAGGCTCTCCCTGGTGATTTCATTGGTGTAGCCGTAGACGGTGTTTTCCCCCCGTATCACCCGGATACCGGCGCCCTGGTCCAGGCCCGAGTGCACCCGTTCGATCTTGTTGTCCTCACAGGTGATCCCTGTAGTCCGGCGCCGCTCCAAAAAGATCTCGGCAAAATCCCCGCCCCCCTCCAGGGCGACCTCTAAAACGGCTTTTAGGTCTTCCGGCGCGAGTAACATGACTCCACCCCTTACTTCTCCGAAAACCTTTATATAGAATTAGGGTATTCAAAAGTAGTCTCCGGTATAATTCGGGAACGGATCAATCATTCCTCCTCCGGGGTCACAAAAATTATGTTGGCCAGGGCAGCGCGCAGGAGGTCGTATTCACCGTTCTGTCCTTCCACCCACTCCACTTGCAGGACCAGTCGATTAACTCCCGCCACGCTCAATTCTACATACTGGGGATATCTGCCGGGCCCCAGGGGGGAACTCGCGAACAGTTCCCGTTCATCACCCTTGATGCGGAGGACAAAGTTGCCGCGGGTGTTCATGGTGGTGTCCTCCACGCCTAGGAAACCCCGGAGCTTGGCATAACCGCCCCCCAGGTCCAGCACCGCTTCCGCCCTGGCGCCCTTCCCCTCTAAATCCGCCACCACCCCGTGGTCGAACTCCCGTCCCCCTATGGCGATCCTGCGGTCCGCGGGATAATAAAAGGGACCTACATTGCGCAGCACCTTCATCCCTTCCAGCCACGGCGCCCCGGCCCGCGGGCGGCCCGTTCCCCGGGCAGGGAAGGAGTACTCAGGGGCGGCGGGCCCGGCTTCTCCCGCGTCACCGCAGTCTCCGGCCGGGACCGGCAGAGTGGCTTGGACCTGGCAGGAGGGTAAGGTCTGCACGGCCGGAGCCAGGCTATCGCCCGGCTCTTCACCCGGTCCGCCATGGGCTCCGGCGGGGGGCCGGAACAGGTCCGCCCGGCCCGAGGTCGAAAGGGCCGGCAACCCGCCCCTTGTTTCTCCGCCGGGCAGGGGACAAAACTCGACGACGAAGGTGGCCTCCACCAACCCCGAATTCCCCGTCTTCGCGGCTATCTTTAGCTCCTGCATTGTCGTCAAAGCGGGCAGCCCCTCCACCTGGCGGAGGTATTCTTTGACCTCCGGGTAGGCTCCCACCACCACCACTTGAAAGGGGTATACCGTGAGACTCCCCCGCTCCTGAGGCTCCTGGGGGTGCAAGGCCAAGATCTCCAACCCCTCCTGCTGCGGCTGAAGGGACGTCAAAAAATCCTCCCTGGTTTCCAGAGCAATAACGGCCTGCTCCTTCCACTCCTCCATTTCGGCTTCCAGCCGGGACAGCTCTTCCCTCAAGCTTTCCAGGCGGCCTGCGTCCTCACGGGCCGCGGCCAATTGGGTTTTGTGGTCCGCCAATTGGGCCTTGAGCTCCCGGTAATAAGGCCATTGCCTTGCCCATACCACGCGGTAGGCAAAGACCGTAACTGCCACCACTAGAAGGACGATCAACAGGCGCTTCTCCTTAAGGCTTAAGGTACGGTATGGGGGCCACTGCACTTACGCCGATTCCTCCTGTTTCTCGGTCCGGGCCTGCAAATTTATGCTGCGTTACCTCGAAAATACCCTTTGGCCATTTTCATCCTTCTGCCCGTGCCGCGGCAGGCGGCATGAACGTCTACCCCGAAAATAACTTCCCTCCAGGCCGGCATTGTTTTCGCTCGCTAAGTGGTCCTCGCGGATCAGCCTACGGCTCAGCCTCGGGCCCGGGCGGGGGTCCCCGCCTGTTCAGCATCCCTGCTTCAGAGGCCGGCCTCGGACCTCCTTTCCCCGCCCCCGCCCTCGCTCCCCC
>DOLC01000059.1 GCA_003509545.1 Peptococcaceae bacterium | reverse complement strand
GGCATACGAGATATTGGCGTGACTGGAGTTCAGACGTGTGCTCTTCCGATCTGGCTCAAGGCTCCGGCAGGCTTCCCGGCGGGATTTAAGCATCCTGCCTCAGTTGCCGGCCGCAGGTCTCTTATGGCCTCGGGCCAAGCTTTAAGCCTTTCGCCAAGCTTAAAGCCTGGGCTAGCCGCGAAGGCTTGCTCGCTCGCTTCCAAGCCTAAGCAGGCCCCCCAGCAAAAACTGGGGATAAGTCAGTTTCATCTTCAGTGGCCCCAAGAGATAGTAAGGCCTAAGGAAAGTCTACTCCTTAGGCCTTGCTATCGCTTATTCTGCTCGGCATTCCTCTAGTCTTCTAATTATCATGAGTGTAAATCAGTATTTGCCCCGCGGCGTGTAATGAGTGTGTAACAGGTGATGGGACTTTTCACCCAAGGGCTGGCCCAGGAATTCGCGGTATAGAGCTTGTATAGCGGGGTTCTCATGGGATTTCCGGATTACCATGCGTTCATCAGCCGTGTAAATACCTGCCATGCGCTGGGCCCTGATCTCCTCATTAGTGGGAATGGGTTGGCCGCCGCCGCCAATACAGCCGCCGGGACAACACATGATCTCGATAAAGTGGTATTGTTCCCCTGCTTTGACCCGTTCCAGAAGCTTACGGGCATGGCCTAAACTGTTGGCTACTGCCACCCGTACCGGGGTGCCTTCTATATCCACCGTGGCCTCTTTAATGCCTGCGAGGCCCCGCACTTCATGGAACTCCAGCCTGGGCAATTCTTTCCCCGTTATTAATTCATAAGCTGTCCGCAGAGCAGCTTCCATTACACCGCCGGTAGCTCCAAAGAGCACAGCCGCCCCGGTGGATTCGCCCAACGGATCATCATAATTTTCCTCCGGCAAGCTCTGGAAGTCGATCCCGGCCTCTTTGATCATCCTGGCGAGCTCGCGGGTAGTTAAGACATAGTCCACATCTTGGTAACCGCTATCCTTCATTTCCGGCCGCTGGGCTTCGAATTTTTTGGCCGTGCAGGGCATGATGGATACCACTACCATCTTGGCCGGATCGATGCCTACTTTGGGGGCATAATAGGCCTTGGCTATAGCCCCAAACATTTGCTGCGGCGATTTGCAGGTGGATAAATTGGGCAAGAACTCGGGATAGAAATGTTCTATAAATTTAATCCAGCCCGGGCTGCAAGAGGTGAGGAGGGGCAGCCTCTCCCCTTTCTTAAACCGGTCTATGAATTCGCTACCTTCCTCCATAATGGTGAGATCGGCCGTAAAGTCAGTGTCGAACACCCGGTCAAAGCCCAAACGCCTCAAAGCAGCTACCATTTTACCTGTATTAATGGTGCCCGGAGGGTAGCCAAATTCCTGCCCTATAGACACCCGGGTAGCGGGCGCTGTTTGCACTACCACAAATTTATCCGGATCGGCCAGGGCTTTCCAAACTTCCTCGGTGTAATCCTTTTCATACAGAGCCCCCACCGGACACACTAGGATGCACTGTCCGCACTCCACACAGGCTACGTTTATAAGCTTTTCCTGAAAAGCCGGGGCAATGACGGTATCAAAGCCCCTCTCCTGGGGAGCAATGGCCTTCACGCTTTGCACTTTTTCACATACTGCTACGCAGCGCCGACACAGGATACATTTTTCGGGGTCGCGGATTAGAGCCGGCGTAGAAGTGTCCATTTCATAGTGGCTCCTGACCCCCTCAAAACGCACTTCGCGTATCCCCAGGGTCTGGGCCAGGGACTGGAGTTCGCAGTTCAGGTTCCGAATACAGGTGGGACATTCCATCTTGTGGTTGGAGAGCAACAGCTCTACATTCAGCCGCCGGGCGGCCCGCACCCGGGGCGTATTGGTACGGACCACCATCCCCTCGGCAACCGGGGTGACGCAGGAAGCGGCCAGGTTGCGCGCCCCTTCTACTTCTACCACGCATACCCGGCAGGCGCCGATCTCGTTGATAGCCTCAAGGTAACACAGGGTGGGGATGTGGATGCCGGCCTTCTGGGCGGCCTTTAAAATGGTAGTCCCTTCCTCTACTTCGATTTTACGGTTATCGATAGTCAAGGTAACGGTCTTCATGCCTTCTCCCTCCCAGCTAACCGGTAGCCCGGCTTATTCCCGAACGTCGCACCGCAGGCAGCGGGCCGCCTCGGCCACCGCCTGCTCCTGGGTGTATCCCCGCTCCACTTCGGCAAAGTTGTTCAGGCGTTCCTCTACCGCCAGGGCTGCAGCCGCCACCCGCTCGGCCTTCTCCTCGATGACCGGGGCCGTACGCCTCCGCTCTACCGGAACCTGGGGCACCACCAGGCCGTCTCCGCCCAGGTAGCGGTCTATGGCCGCCGCCGCCTTCTTACCCGCCGCAATGGCAGCTATGACGGTATCCGGGCCGCTGACGCAATCGCCTCCGGCAAACACTCCGGGCAGGCCGGTAGCCAAGGTCTTTTCATCGGCCACCAAAGTTCCCGCCCGGGTAAGCTCCAGGTCCTCGGGCAACCCCTGACCCTCTACCGTCTGGCCGATGGCCGCAATAACCACATCCACCTCCAGGGTGAATTCCGCTCCTTCCACCGGTACCGGACGCCGGCGGCCGCTCTTATCGAATTCGCCCAAGCGCATGGTGTTGCACCTCAGGGCCTTTACCCGGCTGTTCTCTCCCACAATGGCCGTGGGAGCCGCCAGGCAGGTAATCTTGATGCCCTCCCGCTCGGCCTCCTGCACCTCTTCCCGTATGGCGGGCATATCGTCTTTGTTGCGCCGGTATATGATGTGCACTTCCCTGGCGCCCAGGCGCCTGGCCGACCGGGCGGCGTCCATGGCCACGTTGCCTCCGCCGATGACGGCCACCACTTTGTCCCGCACGTCCACGGGACGACCGAGGTTGAGCTCCCGCAGGAAGGTTACCCCCGAATATACCCCTTCCAGTTCCTCTCCCGGTATGCCCAGCTTCAGGTCCCGGTGGGCTCCCAGGGCTAAGAATACCGCCTCATAACCTTCCCTCTTCAAATCTTCCAGGCTGAATTCCCGTCCCAGGGCCGTATTGGTCCGGACCTCCACTCCCAGCTCCGTAATGGTTTCGATCTCCCGGGCCAGGATTTCCTTGGGCAGGCGGTATGCGGGAATGCCCACCGCCATCATGCCGCCCGCTACCGGCAGGGCTTCAAAAACGGTAACGCCGTAGCCCTTCAGGGCGAGGTAATAAGCGGCAGTAAGGCCCGCCGGGCCGGAACCGATGACCGCCACTTTCTTGCCGTTGGCCGGCGCAGGCGTAGGCCTAGGCCGCTGCCCGTTCAACGAAAGGGCGTAGTCGGCGGCAAACCTCTTGAGCTCCCGGATGGCCACGGCCTCGTCCATTTTGGCCCGGTTGCACTTGCCCTCACAAGGATGGTGACACACCCGGCCGCAGACTACCGGGAAGGGATTCTCCCGCCGGATGACCTCGTAGGCCTCGGCAAAGCGGCCCTGGCGGATAAGATCCACGTAAAGAGGAACATCCACGTTAGCCGGGCAGGTGTTCTGGCAGGGCGAATTGAACAGGGCCGCACAGACGGATGCTGGGCAGCGCTTATCCCGGATATGGGCTTCGTACTCTTCCCGGAAGTACCGGATGGTGCTCAAGACCGGGTTCGGAGCCGTCTGGCCTAGGCCGCACAGGGCAGTATCCTTAATCTGCTGCCCGAGCTCGATCAAAAGCTCGATGTCTCCTTCCCGACCCTCGCCCTTGGTTATGCGTTCGAGGATCTCCAGCATCCTCGTCGTTCCGATGCGGCAGGGAGTACACTTGCCGCAGGATTCGTCTTTGATAAAGTCCAGGAAGAATTTAGCAAGATCTACCATACAAGTATCTTCATCCATAATGATAAGACCGCCGGACCCCATGATAGTACCCAGAGCCGTCAGGGAATCATAGTCTATGGGCACATTAAGGTGCTCGGCCGGAATGCACCCGCCCGACGGGCCACCGGTCTGGGCCGCCTTGAACTTTTTGCCGTTGGGTATACCGCCGCCGATATCATAAATCACCTCGCCCAGGGTGGTACCCATGGGCACTTCCACCAGGCCGTTGTTGTTAATCTTCCCCGCCAGGGCAAATACTTTGGTGCCCTTGCTCTTTTCGGTACCTATGGAGGCGAACCACTCCCAGCCGTTGCGAATTATGGTAGGCACGTTGGCCAGGGTTTCTACGTTGTTAATAACAGTCGGCTTGCCCCAGAGGCCCGAAACGGCAGGGAAGGGGGGACGCGGCCGCGGTTCTCCCCGGCGCCCCTCAATGGAAGCCAGCAGGGCCGTTTCTTCCCCGCACACGAAGGCACCGGCGCCCAGGCGGAGGTCCACGTCGAAGTCGAAGCCGGAGTTAAAGATATTCTTGCCCAGGAGCCCTTTTTCCCTGGCCTGGCGGATGGCAATCTCCAGGCGGTGGACAGCAATGGGGTACTCGGCCCTCACATAGACGTATCCATGGCTGGCGCCGATGGCATAACCGGCGATGGCCATGCCTTCCAGGACCGCATGTGGGTCGCCTTCTAAAATGCTGCGGTCCATAAAGGCCCCAGGATCGCCCTCGTCCGCATTGCACACGATGTATTTCACCGGCCCCGGAGAGCGGTACGCAAACTCCCACTTGAGTCCGGTGGGGAAGCCCCCGCCGCCCCGGCCCCGAAGGCCCGATTTCTTAATAACCTCGATAACCTCGGCCGGCTTCATCTCCGTCAATACCTTGGCCAAGGCCAGGTACCCGTCCCGGCCGATGTATTCCTCAATGGATTCGGGATTTATCACCCCGCAGTTGCGCAGGGCGATGCGGAGCTGGTGCTTGAAGAAGGGAATCTCTTCAAAGGAGGATACCGCCGCCTCTGTTTCCGGCTGCTTGTAAAGAAGGCGTTCGACGACCCGACCCTTGATAAAATGCTCTTCCACCAGCTCGGGAATGTCTTCCGGGTGGACGCTGCAGTAAAAGACCCCTTCCGGATAAACCATCATATTGGGGCCAAACCGGCAGAAGCCGAAACACCCCGTTTCCACAACCTTAATCTCTTTGTCCAGGCCCCGGGCGGCCAACACGCGTACCAGGGCATCCCGGGTGGCGGGGCTTTCCGAAGCCGTACAGCCGGTACCGGCGCATATCAACACATGAGCGCGATAGAATTCCATCTCCATCCCTCCGTGAAGCCACTGCTATTTATTTACGACCCACTCCCTGATTACAATCCCGTTGACTACATGCTGGGCCACTATCTGGCGGGCCTTCTGGGCGTTCACCTTGCCATAGGTAACCCGCGGCTTACCGGGTATCAATACATCCACCAGGGGCTCCTGGGCGCACAGCCCGATACAACCCGTCTGGGTTACCGCCACATTGGTCAGACGGCGTTTGGCCACCTCATCGAGAACGGCCGACATAACCTCCCGGGCCCCGGCGGCTATCCCGCAGGTGCCCATGCCCACGACCACCCTGATTTTTTCCCCTTCGTCCCTTAAGGCCAGGGATTGCTGCACCTCTTCCTTCAGCTTTAGCAGGTCCTCTACGGACTTCATAGACGGTCTTCACCCCCGTATAATTTCTGTAAACCCCCGTTAACGAAATCCCGTACCCATGTTAAGACCGGAGCCAGGTTAAAGGGTATGTCCCCCAAGATCTCTTTAAGCCGCGTACTTGAAAACTCGAAAACCTTCCCGTCCCTCTCGTGCCGGTAATACAGCTCCAGCGGCAGTTCCCGGGCCAAGGCGGCAGCTATAGTAGCCCCCATGTCGCCCAGAGGCGGCCGGTCTACATGGTTTAACTCCATGATCACCGCCACCCGGGTACCTGCGCCCGGCCGGGAACTGAGGGTTAAATCACCTCCGCATTGCCGGGCGGTTGCGCGGAACAGGGATAAGCCCAACCCGACCCGCCGCGAGGTTCTAGTTGTGAAAAATGGATCTAAAGCAGCCTTGATTTCCCCTTCCTCCATCCCCCTGCCGTCGTCCACCAACTCTATGGCCATAAGGTTGGCCGCAATATCCTCCCGAATCTTTAACTCCAAACGACAGGCGCCGGCGGCAAGGGAATTCTCCATCAAGTCCAACAGGTGGAGGGCCAGTTCTTCCATCACTCATAGCCCTGGAGCACCGTCACGGCGGTGTCCGACCGGAGCAAACCGTGGGCGCGTTTGTTGATCATCATCACCGGCGCCAGGCCGCAGGCCCCCAGGCAGCGTACCACTTCCAAGGAGAATTTACCGTCGTCGGTGCTGTCCCCTGGTTTAATGCCCAGCTCCTTCTGCAGGCGTTCCAAGATCTCGGGAGCGCCCTTCACATAACAGGCCGTCCCCTTACATACGGAAATCTGGTACTTACCCTTGGGCTTGGTGGTAAAATGGGCGTAAAAGGAGACTACGCTATATACCTCGCTTAGCGATACCCCGAGGCCGTCGGCAATGGCTATCAAGACTTGCCTGGGCAGGTAGCCGATAAGTTCCTGGGCCTCATGCAAGACTTGAATAAGGGCCGAAGGTTGCCCGCGATGGGCGGCGATAATTTCCTCGAGTTTGGCCCACTTTTCCTCGCATTTGCATGCTTCCATGGTCTTAAGAAACCTCCCTCGGAGCCTTTTTCTAAGTCCGTTTACAGGATTTGCCTTCCAGAACTAAACCGGTTCCTCAGGGCCGTTCCTGCGCCATCACCACCTTTCGGCCTTCCTGGCCCTTAAGGGCCAGGAGTATTTCCCCTAAAGTGGCCTCCCGCAGATAAAAGCAGGTTACCGAGCGCCCGATGTCCTTTAAATTATGGGCGTCGGAAGAGGTGATCCAGGAATACTCAAGGCCGGGAGGCAAGCTCCGCCTCACCTTCTCCATGTTAGACTTCCTGCTCACCTCCAACGCCGCCACCGGGAGGTCCGGAGGAACTATACCCAAAGTCCCCAGGAGGCTGTAGGCCCGGCGGTCCACATGGGCCGGGATCACCAGTCCTCCCAGGGCCGGGACTCTCTCCGTTACCTGACGGACGCCTAAATCGGCGCTGTTCAGGAGAAACCGCTTTTCCCGGCCCTTCTCCCTGCCGCGCGCATCCAGCAGACGTTGGGCCCCGAACAGGGCCTCGGGATTATCCCGGGGAGGAAGGTGCCGGTAAACCTCCTCCTGCCAGGCCAGGGTAGCCCGGACTTCGGGAAACAGGCATAGCAGGTGTACCTCTTCCCTCGTCTGGACTTCCATCCCGGGGAGGACCTTCAACGAGGTGCCCCGGGCCGCCTCTATTACGGCTTCCGCGTTACCGGCGGTGTTATGGTCGGTTATGGCGATTATATCTAAACCCGCTTCCAGGGCCCGGCCTACGATGGAAGGAGGAGACATTTCGTCCTCGGCACAGGGGGAGAGGGCCGTATGGATGTGGAGGTCCCCTACGAACCACCGCATTTGTTCTCCCGGGAACAAAGCAAGGCATACACCTTCCCTGCCAGGGTGAAGGTGTCCTCGGCGGTCACGAAAAGGGGTATGCCTTCCTTATCCGCTCGCCGGCAGGTGGCCTCCTCGGGACGACGTCCCCCGGTGATCACAATCCCCGCTGCGTCCACCAGTAAGGCCACCGCCACCACGTTTTCATGGGTCTGCAAGGTCAGCCACAGAGAACCGTGGGGTGCATGGGCCATAACGTCGCTCAGAAGATCCGCCGCATAGCCGGCCACTACCTCACGGCCCAATCCCCCGTGTCCGGCCCTTACCTCGAGCCCCAGCAGGAATGCCATTTCACCCACTGTCATCGGCCTCAGCAACTCCTTTCCGGTTCCGCCATGGAAGGAGGCAGTTTCCTCGCCAACTCTACCACTTCTTCGGCCAAAACCCTCACCCGCTCCCTCAACAGGAATATACAGTCTGTATCTACGGCCTGACCGCGCACAATATCCTCGGCCAGGGCGCGGCAATTGGGCGACCCGCAGGCGCCGCAATCGAGGCCGGGCAACAACCGGGCCGTTTCTTCCAGCTGCTGCATCTTCACTAGGGCGCTGGCGATGTCCTCGTCCAGGCGCAGAGCCGCCCTGGGCCGCGGCCGCAACCTGCTCTGCCATCCGCCCCTGGCGGCCAGGGCCTCGAGTTCCCCCTCATCCAGGGGGTGGACGGGAAGATCCCGGGTTAGGAAGGCCAGCTCCTGCCGGGCCTCAAAGGGATTACGGACCATCAAGGCGCCTCCCACGCACCCGCCGGGGCAGGCTTGGAGTTCCAGGTAATCGAATTGCTCTAGCTCTCCCTTTTCCACCGCTTCCAGTACTCCGATAACATGGTGAATCCCGTCCACCTCTAACAACCTGCCCTCACCCAAGGCCGCGTTTTCACCCCCGGAGCGACCCCAACCTGCGCCCGCCTGGCCCGAGCGGGGCGGAACCTTCCCGGCTCCTTTCAAGGCCTCCCGGCAGGGCCCGAATACGTCTACAAGGGGAATAACCCCGTCGACTAACCTTTCCCCCTGGGCCGCGGCCTGACGGAGGGCGGTGATCTTGGCCGGGCAAGGCGAGAGGAAGAATATACCGATATCCTCCGCAGGCAAACCCGTGGTTTTCACAGCCTCCTCCCGGGCCAACCTGGCGGCCACGTTCACGGGAGGCTCCACAGGAGAAAGCTGGTCAATGAGGGCCGGAAAACGCACCTGGATTAAACTCACCACCGCAGGGCAGGCAGCCGAAATGAGGGGCCGGGGTCCCCGGTACTCCTGCAAAAAACGGCGGGTGGCCCAGGTTATCACCTCGGCGGCCAGGGCCACTTCGAAAACGCCGTGAAAGCCCACCCCAAGGAGGGCACCTAGGATCTGGGATATACCGCCCGGGACGCTGAATTGGGAGTAGAAGGACGGGGCCGGCAGGGCCACGGTGTAGGAAAACTCCCGTAGCCGCTCCAGCCCGTCGCCCACGGCCACCTTGGCGTGGTTAGGACAGATCCTTATGCACTCCCCGCAGTCGATACACCGCTCCTCCATAATCCGGGCTTTCCCTTCCCGCACCCTAATGGCTTCGGTGGGGCAGCGCTTTATACAGTTGGTGCAACCCTTGCACTTATCCCGCTCCAGGCGGACCGAATGGAAGTATTCCACCCTCAAACACCTCTGCCTCCCGGAGGCCGGCAATAAAACTCCGCCCTCAAATAGGTCCCCCGCCCCACCTCCGACCGGATCTCCAGGACATCGGCACAGCGTTTTATGTTAGGAAGGCCCATACCGGCGCCGAAACCCATCTCCCTTATCCGGGGCGGGGCCGTAGAGTACCCCTCCTGCATGGCCAGCTCGATATTGGGAATACCCGGGCCTTCATCCTCGGCCACCACCACGATTTTCTCGGGGGATATACTTATCCTCAGTTGGCCGCGGTGCGCATGGATAACTATATTCATCTCGGCCTCAAAGGCCGCCACCGTTACCCTCCTCACTAAATCCGGGGGAAACCCTACCTGGTGCAGCACGCCCTTCAACTTGCTGGCCCCATCGCCGGCCGCCCGGAAATCAAGGCCCTGGACCTCAAAAACCAGTTCCAGCTCCTTGCACCTCTCTACGCTTCATTAGGTATTAGCCTTCAGTTACTGTGAACGCTTTCACATTCCTTTTTATAGCTATTCGCCGTCCATCCGAAATTTCCTTCCGTTAGTGGCAAAATTCATATTAGCCGTTCAATAAATCGGATGCTTTAATTCGAATCCTTGGCTTTCAATTTTCCGTTGCCATCCTACCCCGAAAATAACTTCCCTCCGGGCCGGCATTGTTTTCGCTCGCTAAGTGGTCCTCGCGGGTCAGCCTACGGCTCAGCCTCGGGCTCGGGCGGGGTTCCCGGCCTATTCAGCTTCCTTGCTTCAGAGGCCGGCCTCGGACTTCCTGTCCTCGGCCCCGCCCTCCCTCCTCGCCTTCGCCAAGGCTGCTCATCCGCTCGGACCAAATCGCTCGCGCGGGAGAAATGCCGGCCTGTTGTTTTCATCCTTCTGCTGGTGCCGCTCGGCGGCATGGACGTCTCCCCTTCAAACCGTGCCCCGGGTGGGTGGCCACAATCCGCCCTAGGCCGCGGATCATCCCTTCCAGACAACGGCGGCAATCCTCGGGAGCCTCCTCCAGGCATATTTTCCCCGGGTATATCTGGTAAGCGGCCCGGTATTTTTTCGGGGTCAGGTTGGGCATAACAACATTGGCTCCCCTTTGGAGGGCCATCTGCCTGCCGTTGGGGGAGAGGGTGCCCACGGCCGTGGTGGCCGGCAGGTGGGCCCAGGGTATGACCAGCCTGGTCACCGCCAGCACCCGGTAGGTCAAATCGAGGCTGCCCGCCGGATGGGTTCTCAAAGTGGTGTGGGGGTGGGGTATGAAGGGCCCTATGCCGGCCATCTCCACCTCCAATTCCCGCATAAGGAGGATATCGTCCGCCAGGTCTTCCAGGGTTTGACCGGGCAGTCCTACTATGTTGCCCGACCCCACTTGATATCCCAACTCCTTCAGCCACCGCAGGCAGGCCATTCTTTTGTCCCAGCTCATTCCAGGATGCAACCGGGAATAGAGTTCGGGATTGGCCGTCTCATGCTTCAAGAGATAGCGGTCGGCCCCTGCCCGCCGCCATAATTCGTATTCCTCCCGGGTCCTCTCTCCCACGCAGAGAGTCACGGCCACCCCCCATTCTTTTATGCAGGCCACGATTTCCGCCAGGACCTCCCCTGTATACCACGGGTCCTCCCCCGACTGCAGCACGATGGTCTTGTAGCCCAGGTCTACTCCCCGCCTGGCGGCGGCCAAAATCTCCTCGGGATCCATCCGATAGCGAGGAAGGGCGTGATTGTCCGCCGTTAGGCCGCAGTAGCGGCACCGCCGGCGGCAGTAGTTGGAGAACTCGATCACCCCCCGCAGGTGCACCTCATCACCCACGTAGCGCACCCGCAGGGCGTCGGCCTGCCGGTAGAGGGCTTCTTCTTCCCCGCCGGGCTGCGCGGTAAGGAGTACAACTATATCCTCCTTATCTGCTCCCCGGTCCGCCGTCACCCGTTCCAGGGCGGCGATAAATTCTCGGCGCATCCTTCGATCCCTCACTTTCCCGTTAAGGCGGCCCGCACCCTGACTCCCGGCAGGGAGCCCAGTTTACCGGTGAGGGCTCCTATGGCATCCGTAGTCCCGTCTACTATAAGGGCGATAACCGACACCCCCCGCTCCCGGTAGGGAATGCCCATGCGTCCTACGATATATTCGGCGTAATCGCTCAAAATGGCGTTGACCCGGGCGGCTGCGGCCTCCCGGTCTTCAACCACGATACCGATAACGCCAATCCGGCGCTCCAATTCCCCCTCTCCCCCTCTCCCCTTTGCCAGACCTCGCACCACCGTCCCCGTGCAAAGGGCGGGTCAACTGACGCATCCCCGCCTTCGAGCCTGGCTCTGCTTGGCTTTTGCTCGTTCCAAAAACCCTCGCTCACTCCTCGCTTTCAAGCCAAGGCAGGCCTCTGCTCCACAAAAAGTAGGGATAACCCAGGCGGGTCAGCCCTTGCCTAGAAGTACAAATCCCTCTCCCCGGCCTTGATGCGCTCCAGGCGCCGGGCGGTTTCCTCGCGTACGGCAGGGCTAGGTATCCCGGCCAGGTAGCGTTCTATAGTTTCCTCCCCTACGGCCCGAGTCTCCGGGGTGGCGTAATCCAATAGATATTCCTGAAAGGTCAGCAAAGCATTGGGCTGGCAGACGTTTTGAATCTGCCCCGTCTTGGCCAGGGCCATAAAGCGCTCCCCGGTACGTCCCCGCCGGTAACAGGCGGTACAGTAGCTGGGCAGGTACCCCCTCCGGCACAGGTCACGGATTACTTCGTCGGGGTGGCGGTGGTCCCCTACTTCAAACTGGGGTATTTCATCCGGCTCCTCAGTGTAATGGCGGCCGTACCCGCCTACGCCGGTGCACGAACCCGCGCTGAGCTGGGAGATGCCCAACCCCAGGAGCACCGACCTGAACTCCGGCGTTTCCCGGGTGGAGAGGATCATTCCCGTGTAGGGTACCGCCAGGCGGAGAACGGCTACGATTTTCTTAAACTCCTCATCGGCTACCAGGTAAGGGAAGGCATCCAAACTAATACCCTGGGCAGGCCGGAGGCGGGGCACCGAAATAGTGTGGGGGCCGACGCCGAAGGTTTCTTCCAAATGCCGGGCGTGATAGAGGAGGCCCAGCACTTCGAATTTGTAGTCGTAAAGCCCGAAGAGCACCCCCAGGCCGACATCATCGATGCCGGCTTCCATGGCCCGGTCCATGGCCGTAGTATGCCAGTCATAATCGGCCTTGGGACCGGAAGGATGCATGTAGGCGTAAGTGGGCCGGTGGTACGTCTCCTGAAACAAAATGTAAGTACCGATGCCGGCGGCCTTTAGTTGCCGGTATTCATCCACCGTAGTAGCGGCAATATTAACGTTAACCCGCCGGATGCTTCCGTTGTTCTCCGTAATCCGGTAAATACGCCGAATAACCTCAACTACGTAATCCAGGGGGCAATGAACCGGATCTTCTCCCGCTTCCACAGCCAGGCGTTTATGCCCCAGCGATTCTAAAATCCTTACTTCGCGCTCTAATTCCTCCCAACTGAGCCGCCGGCGGGGGAACTTGTTGTCCCTCCTGTACCCGCAGTAGCGGCAGTTGTTGACACAGTAGTCGCTGATGTATAAGGGAGCGAACAGAACCATGCGCTTCCCGTAAATTTTCTCCTTGATTTCCCGGGCAACGGCAAAGATCTCCTGCCATAGGGTTTCCTCTTTGTTCTGCAACAGGACGGCCACCTCAAAGGGCTCCAAGCCCTTAGCCTCTCGGGCCTTGTCCAGAATTTCTTCTGCCCGGCCCGGGTCCGCATAGGCGGCTTCGGCCAGCAGGCCTTCTATTTCCTCCTGGGGGATAAAATCTGCCGTGTAGCCATGAATCACGGCTTTTCTCCTCCTTTGCCTATGGGCTGATGTCTACCGGTTAAAAACAAAAATGCCTACCTGCCCCGGCCTGTGGCAAGTAAGCATGCCATACCACCATCCCCCCTCGCTGCAGGTTTCCCCTGGCTGCAGGATTCTTTCCCCGCCCTCCCCGGCCGGCTCCTACCCGCCGGGTCAGGCCATATTGTGCTAGTTATATTTTGCACAAAGCCGGTGAAAAAATCAAGGGTAAAATAAGGACCCCGCCGGTGATGCTTTAGGGTCTAACCGCCGCTCAAGGGGGGATAGAAGTATAGGGTTTCGCCGGGCTGTACCGGGGCATCTGGCTTTAATATTTTATCGTCCTTCATAGGGACGAGGCTGCCCCAGAATATCACCTCGTCTTTAACCCGGGGTACAAACTTCTCCAGAGGAGGGAATTGCCGGACCAGCCGCTCTAAGATTTCCCTTACCGTCAGCGGCCCTTCCACCGCCAGTTCCAGGCCCCTCCCGCCGACGATCTCCCGGAAGGGAGAAGCAAAGACGACTTTTATAGAGTTCGCCACAGCCCTCACCTCCTCCCCCGCGGCTTTTTCCCGTGCCGGATCACGGCCGGGGCCTCTCCTCCCGGGGAGGTGACCCTTGGCCCCACTTTCTCTTATTGCGCTTGAGGGCCTTCAGCACACCGTCTAGTTCCCGGGTGTTCAGTATGTCTTGCGCCCCCAGCCATCCCCGGCGGGCCACCGTGATACCGTACCCCATGTCGTCCAGCCGAGCCGTGTCATGGGCATCGGTGTTAACGGCCAGGATCACCCCGTGCTCCTTAGCCCTACGCGCGGCGTCTTCATCCAGGTCCAGGCGGTCGGGAGAGGCGTTGATCTCAAGGATGGTACCCGTCTCCGCCGCCAGCTCCAGTAACCTTTCCAGATTGACGGCATAGGGCGGCCGCCGGCCCAGCATGCGCCCGGTGGGGTGGCCTATTATGTCTACCCATGGATGGCGCATGGCCGCCTCCAAGCGGGCCATGATCTGCTCTTCCGTCTGGTTAAAACCGGAGTGTATAGAAGCTATTACGATGTCCAGGGAGGCCAGAATATCGTCCTCCAGGTCCAGGCAGCCGTCGGGAAGAATATCCACCTCGATACCCGACAACACCACAAAATCCTCCAGTTCCCGGTTGATCCGGGCGATCTCTTCTCGCTGGGCCAGCAACTGCTCTACGTTCAACCCCCTGGCAACGACCAGGGAGCGGGAGTGTTCGGTGATGGCCAAGTAACGATAACCCCTGGCCCGGGCCGCCTCCACCATTTCCCTTATGGTGTGCAGGCCATCGCTATAGCACGTATGGACATGGAGATCGCCTTTAATGTCTTCCGGGCTGAGGGGAGCGGGCAGGCGTCCTTCCCGCGCCGCCAGGACTTCTCCCCGCCCTTCCCGCCATTCGGGGATGATATAGGGGAGCCCTAACCGGCTGTATAATTCCTCCTCTGAGGAAAAGGAAGCTGCCACCTCTTCTAAATTGGAAGGTAAGCCCAGGCTCTCGGGGGAGAGACGGCCTCCGGCAGTGAAACGCTTCAGCTCCTCCAGGTGGGCCCGCGACCCCGTGAGGTACATCCAGGCGGGAGCAAATTTGTCGTCCGGTACCAGAAAAATTTCCACCTTGACTCCCGCCCAGGTACGAAGGGACAGGCGGTTTGCCTCCTCCTGCAGGACCTCCTTCACCTGGGGGTGCCGGGCCATTACCTCCTTCACTTCCGTCGGACCCTTCACCCCTACGAGGAGGTCTACGTCACCCACCATGGGACGGCCGCGCCGCAGGCTGCCGGCCACCTCCACCCTGGTTACCCCCGGCAGGGCCGCTATCTGGCGGCAAAAAAGCCGGCCCAAAGGCCGGGCGATACCCAGGGGAACCCGGTCCCGGTGTTCTTTTAGCATATCGAGGCCCCGCAGGATGGCCAATTCCGTCTTACTGCCCATACCGGGCAGCCGGCGGATCTTTCGCTCCCGGGCGGCCCTTTCGAGTTCTTCCAGGGTTGTTATCCCCAGGTGCTGGTGGATCAGCCGGACGGACTTAGCCCCCAGCCCGGGGACGGCCAGCATATCCCGCAGGCCGGGGGGTACTTCCTGCCGGAGCTGTTCCAGAAAGGTGGAACGGCCCGTCTCCAAGAGCTCGGCGATCTTTTTGGCCAGATTCTTCCCCACTCCCGGTATCCTTTCCAGCTCCCCCCGGACATGCAGGCCGGCTGCCTCTTCTTCCAAGTGCTCCAGCGCCCTGGCGGCCCGGTGGTAGGCCCGAACCTTAAAGGCCTCTTCCCCCTTCAATTCCAGGAGATCCCCCATTTCCGCCAGGGCCCAGGATAGTTCCAGGTTGGTCAACCCTTCCGCTCCTCCTGAATCAGTCTTATGAGGGTTTCGTAGTCCTGCCGTATTTTGTTCAATTCATCGGCGATGTTCAAGGCGGCCAGCACGGCCACCTTCACCGGGGGATAATGGGGGTTCTTCTCACCCACCTGGCGCATCTTTCTGTCCACGTAAGCCGCCAGGGCACGCATATACTCCGGTGTCTCCGGCCCTTTTAAAACGTATTCCTGGTCGAAAATGGTAACCGTAGTCCGGTTAATACCTTCTTCCCTTTTTTCCTCCTTAACCTTCGCAGCCTCGGGCAAGGGCGGCCACCCCTCTATAAAGTAGACTTTCCACCTGAGCTTGTTTGATTTCCTTTACTTTTCTCCTCGAAGGCCAAAAATCCTCTTGCCAAAGGAACTACTTCCGCAAAGTTGCTCCTAATTTTTCGGCCAGCTCTTCTTCAATGCGGCCCAGGGCGGCGTGGACTTCTTCTTCCGTCAGGGTGCGGTCGTCCCGCTGGAAAGTGAGGGCATAGGCCAGACTCTTAAAGCCCGGGGCAATCTGTTCTCCCCGGTACACATCAAAAAGGCGGCAGGCCCTGAGGGTTTCTCCGCCAGCACCCGCGATGACTTCCCGGACCCGGTCGGCCGCCGTCTCCTCGGCCACCACGACAGCCAGATCCCTCTCTACGGCCGGGAAGCGGGGCAGGGGCTTGTAAACCGGCGTGGCCCCGGCCAGATCCAGGGCCCCCTCCCAATCCACCTCGAAGACACAGGCACGCTGGGGCAGCCCGTAGGCCTCCAGTACATCCGGGTGAAGCTCGCCCAAGAATCCCAGGTTGACCTCCCCCACCCAGAGGGCCGCGCTGCGTCCCGGGTGGAGGAAGGGCCAGGCGGTATCGGCCTCGAAGCGCACCTCCGGCAGCCGGACGCGCCCCAGGATTTCCTCCACCACGCCTTTGAGGTAGTAGAAATCCAGTTCTTGGCGCGGCCAAGACCAGCCCCGTTCCAGGGTGCCCATCACCAGGCCGGCCAGCCTTAAGGGCTCTTCCGGCAATTCTCCCCTTCCGGGTAGAAAAACGCGGCCCAGCTCGAAAATCGCCACGGGCATGACCTTCCGGTTGGCATTGCGGGCGGCCACCTCCAGGAGCCCCGGCAGCAAAGTTGTTCTTAAAACGCTCTGCTCTTCCCGCAGGGGATTCTGCAGGGTAATGGTTCGTCGCCAGGGGTGTTCGGGGGGCAAGCGCAAAACATCCCACCCTTTGGGGTTTATAAAGCTGTAGGTTACTACTTCGCTCAGGCCGCAGGATACGGCCGTCTCCCTGCCCAGCTCTTCCCACAGCTGGCGGGCCGATTTTTGCTCCCCGGCCACCACACCGGCCGGTATGGTCACCGGGATGCGGTCATAGCCGTAAAGCCGAGCCACTTCTTCTACCAGGTCGATCTCCTGGGTCAGGTCCCCCCTGGCCGCTGGAACCTCCACTCGCAAGGGTTCCTCGCCCTCAACTTTGAGATGCAGACGTTCTAAAAGCTCCTTGATCTCAGAGGACATGAGATTAGTGCCCAAAAGGTAATTTACCCTTTCCGGCCGGAGGGTAATAACTACCGGTTCCCTCTTCTTCACGTAACAATCCACCCGGCCCGGGCTCACCGTACCCCCGGCCAGCCAGTGCATGAGCTCGGCCGCCCGGTCGGCAGCCCCGGCAGCCCTTTCTATGTTTACTCCCCGCTCAAAGCGCAAGGAGGATTCCGAGCGCAGACCCAGTAAGCGGGAAGCCCTGCGGATGGCCGCCCCATCAAAGTGGGCAGATTCGATCAAAATATGGGCCGTGTTCCCGGTTACTTCGGTTTCCAGCCCCCCCATCACTCCCGCCACGGCCACCGCCCGCTCCTCATCGGCGATAACCAGTACCTGGGGTTCTAAAGTCCGTTCCTGGCCGTCCAAGGTCAGGATTTTCTCCCCCGGCCTCGCCCGGCGCACGATAATTCTTTTCCCCCGGAGAAGATCGTAATCAAAGGCATGCAGGGGCTGGCCCATCTCCAGCATAACGTAATTGGTGACGTCTACTATATTGTTAATGGGCCGTACGCCGCAGGCCCGCAGCCTGACCTGCATCCAGGCGGGAGAAGGCCCTATTTTTACCCCCCTTACGATGCGGGCCACATAACGGCCGCACATATCCGGAGCCTCGATTTCCACCTTGACCATACTGGAGGCGGAAGGCCCCTCTTCCACCACCTTAAGGGTCGGCTGGCGGAAAGAAGCTCCTGTAAGGGCCGCTACTTCCCGCGCCACACCTTGAATGCTCAAGCAGTCGGACCGGTTGGGGGTGAGTTCCAGCTCCAGTACGGTTTCCTTGAAGCCCAGGATACCGGCCACTTCGGCTCCTAAGGGGGCATCCGGCGGCAACGTCAGGATGCCTTCCCGGTCCTCCGGAGCTACCAGGCTGCCGTCCAGTCCCAACTCCTGGGCCGAACAGAGCATGCCGTGGGAATCCACCCCGCGAAAGGTGGCCCTGCGAATTTCCTGGCCGCCGGGGAGGCGCGCTCCTTCCAGGGCTACCGCCACCCTCTGGCCCACCCATATGTTGGGGGCACCGGTTACCAGTGGTAGAACCCTGCCACCTACATCCACCTGGCATACTGCCAGGTGCTCGGCGTGGGGGTGTTCCTCTATGGCCCGGATCTCACCTACCACCACCCCCTCCAAGCCGGCTCGGGGACTCACAATATTCTCTACCGGTACACCTGCCATGGTAAGTTTTTCCGCCAGTTCTTCCGGCGGTAAATCTATTTCCACAAATTCCCTCAACCAACTATAAGGTACGCGCAACTCCCTTCCTCCTCACTTCTCCCAGAATCCTAAAACTGCCTTAAGAAGCGCAGGTCATTTTCAAAGAAGAGGCGCAGGTCGTCGATGCCATACTTTAGCATGGCCACCCGCTCCACACCCAAACCGAAGGCGAAGCCGCTGACTTCTTCCGGGTCATATCCTGCCATGGCCAGGACCCTGGGGTGTACCATCCCACTCCCCAGAATTTCCAGCCATCCTGTTTGTTTGCACACCCGGCAACCACGTCCCTGACACATGACGCAGGAGATATCAACTTCGGCGCTCGGCTCGGTAAAGGGAAAATAGCTGGGCCGGAAGCGAACCCCTACCCCGGGACCAAAGATCTGCCGCAAGAAAGCCATAAGGATCCCCTTTAAATCCCCGAAGGTCACCCTCCTGTCCACCAGCAGCCCCTCGACCTGGTGGAACATGGGGGAATGGGTGGCATCGTCATCCCGCCGGTATACCTTACCCGGCGCTATAATGCGAATAGGCAGGCGCGGGCACATGGCCTCCATCACCCGCACCTGTACGGGCGAAGTGTGGGTACGGAGCAGGACGTTCGGGCTGATATAGAAAGAATCCTGCATGTCCCGGGCGGGGTGCTCGGGGGGAAGGTTTAAAGCCGTAAAATTGTAATAGTCCGTCTCCACCTCCGGCCCTTCGGCCACGGCGAAACCCAGACCGACAAAAATATCTTTGATTTCCTCCAAAACCTGGCTTAAAGGATGGCGGTAACCCCGGGGTATGGGCCGGCCGGGGAGTGTCACGTCCAGCCTTTCCTTTTTAAGGCGTCGCTCCTTTTCCTCCTCTAGCAAGCGGCTCCTGGCCGTTCTTAGGGCAGCTTCTAGTTCTTCACGGGCCTGGTTGGCTAGCTGGCCCACCCGCGGCCGCTCCTCAGGGGGTAGTTGCCCCATACCGCGCAAGATTTGGGTCAGTTCACCCTTCTTGCCCAGGTACTTAATTCTTATGGCTTCCAATCCTTCCAAGTCCTGGACTTCCGAGAGCTCCAGGATAGCCCTTTCTTTTAACTCGCTAATGGCTTGCAGCATATCCTCACCCCATAAAAAAAGCCTTCGCCCCTTCGGGACGAAGACCCAATATTAACGGTAAAACCACCCCAAGATACCTGCCCAACAACAGGTCTCCTTGTTAACGGTAGGAGGACCGGCTTAGCCTACTCGGCTCCATGCCTTTCAGCCAGCTGCTCCCGGGCGAACTTCACTTGCCCCTCCCTTAGCGGCGCTTCCAGTCGCCGACGCCGCCTCCCTGTAAGGTATTGGCAAGCTACTCCTCCCGTTCACGGCATTTAGGCTCTTTATTTACTGCAGTACTAGTCTGCGGTAAATAATATAGGCTGCTATGGACCCGGTTTTTTCGAAAATCCGCCAAAAGAATTCCGCGCGCCAGGACACCATATCACAACCTTTCCAGGGGTTGGGACCTTTCCACCAAAATTATAGCATACTGCCCTACCCTTGGCTAGCCTAAAATGACCTGCTCTTCCGGGAGGTGAATATTGGCTCTTACCTGGCGCTTCCAGATGGCCATGGCCAAGCTGACAGGACCCACCCTGCCGGCAAACATGGTGATGATAAGGAGGCATCGGCCGAGAGGTGTGAGTTCCGGCGTGATGCCCGTAGTCAGGCCTACGGTACCGAAAGCAGAAGTGACTTCATACAAAACGGGCAAAAATGCCTTCCCCTCGGTAAGCAGGAGGATAAAACTGACGGCGTTTACCAGGAAGAAACCCAGGGCAGCAATGGCCAGGGCCTTGATTACCCGGGCCCAGGGAATGCGCCGGCCGGCAAACTCCACTTCCTGCCGCCCCCTTACCACGGCGGCTATGGCCAGCACCAGAACGGTAAAGGTGGTGGTCTTAATGCCCCCGCCGGTGCCCGCCGGCGAAGCTCCTATAAACATCAGGATAACCTGAACATACTGGCTCGCGGGGCGGAGATCGGCAATGCTGACGGTGTTAAACCCGGCTGTCCTGGGCGTCACCGCCTGAAAATATGCGGCCATCCATTTGCCCGGAGGCGATAAGGGCCCCAAGGTGTTGGGGTTATCCCATTCTATAGCTAGAATGGTCAGCGTACCGCAGATAATCAGGGCTAGAGTTGTCAGCAGGACCACCTTGCTGTGAAGGCTCAAACGGGCAAATTTCCGGACCCTTACCACTTCCATGATAACGGGGAACCCAATACCGCCCAGGATCAATAAACTAGAAATGATAACATTGATAGTAATATCCTGGACATAGGGGGTCAAACTGCAATACTTGCCAAAGACGGAACCTAAAACATCGAAGCCGGCATTGTTAAAAGCCGATACGGCGTGAAACACGCCATAATACACACCGTGTTCCCAGCCAAAATCCCGGGCAAACCGCCAGGATAAAACAAGAGCCCCTATACCTTCCAGGACAAAGGTGGTGAGAATAATCCTCCTGGTTAGATCTACTACCCCGCCCAAATTTTCCTTGTTCAGGGCTTCCTGGATTAAAAGCCTTTCCCCCAACGAAATGCGCTTCCGGACTATCAGGGCTAGCAAGGTGACCACACTCATCCAGCCCAGCCCACCTATCTGGATTAGCAAGGCAATAACCACCTGACCGAAGGTGGACCAGTAAGTTCCGGTATCTACTACCACCAGCCCGGTTACGCACACGGCCGAGGTGGCGGTAAATAGGGCCGTCAAAAAATCAGTGGCCCGGCCCGCAGCTGAAGAAATGGGCAGCATCAATAAAAGGGCTCCCACCAGGATGACACCGGCAAAGCCCAGGACGATCCCCTGCGTGGGAGTAAGGCGTACCCGCATCATGTTTAAACCTCCCCGGCATAGCGCCTGCGAGCCGCTTCATAAAGCAAAATAGCGGCAGCCACCGCTACATTAAGAGATTCAACCGGCCCCCAAAGAGGGATTTTCACTTGGGCCTCGGCTTGCTTTAGTATTTCCGGACTAGGACCCCTATTTTCATTGCCCAGGACCACTGCCACCCTTCCGCAGTAGTCGCAGTCGTAGTAGGGACGGGTAGCACCCACGTGGGCCACTATCACCCTAACCTTCTCCTTCATCTGGCAAGCCAGCTCCTGGGCCTGGATGCCCGTAACCACCGGGAGGTGGAAAAGAGCACCCATAGTGGCCCGCACGACTTTTTCGTTGTACGGGTCCACCGTGCCCCTGGTTAAAACCGCACCGGTACATCCCGCAGCCACCGCCGTGCGCAGCATAGTCCCCAAATTACCCGGGTCCTGAACTCCATCGGCTACTAATAAAAAAACCTCCTGGTTTTCCAGCAGTTGGGATAAACTAACCTTTTTTTGCCTGGCTATGGCCAGGGCTCCGGGAGGTGTGACGGTAGCGGCCATACTCTGCATAACCGCCGGCTGCACCTCCAGGCAGAGGTATCCTGCCTCCCGAAGTTGGGATACGAGCCGGGCGTGCTCCGGTACCCTTAGAAAATTAGTGTCATAAAAAACTACCTCCACCTCCGCCCGGGCTGCCAGAGCATCGACAATGAGATGCTCTCCTTCCAGCAGATACAGCCCCGTCTTTTCTCGCTGGGCGCGACGGTAGAGGGAGCGGGCCAATTTCACATACCGGTTGGCCCGCGAGGTAATTATGTTTCCCACAGGTTCACTCACTCTCGCTCTTGAAAACGCTCCAGGACTTTGGTGGGTCCCAGGAGGACCAAAATATCTCCTACCCTTATAACATCATCTCCCCCCGGAGCTACGATAATCTCTTCCTTGCGTTTGATGGCCATCACCATGGCTCCGTGCTTGGCCCTCAAATTCAGCTCCGCCAGGGTCTTCCCGGCCAGCCGGTGGGGCGCTGCGATTTCTTCGATGCTGTATTCTGGTGAAAGATCAATGTGCTCCAGCACATTTCCCGCCGCCAGGGCCCGGGCTACCCTTATCCCCATGTCGCGCTCGGGAAAAACAATCTTGTCCGCCCCGATTTTGGCCAACACCTTAGCGTGGAGATCATTTAAAGCTTTGGCCACCACACACTTAATGCCCATCTCTTTCACGATCAGAGTTACTAAAATATTGGCTTCTACGTCTTCCCCGATAGCAACTATCGCTACGTCAACATTGCGGACCCCGGCGGCCTTCAGGGCCTCTTCATCCCGCGCATCGGCCTGGATAGCGTGGGTAATCTCATTCATCACAGCTTCTACCTTGGCTGCATCCGCATCGATACCCACGACCTCACACCCCATGCGTGCCAAGGCAGTTGCCACACTGGCCCCAAAACGCCCCAGGCCGATTACAGCAAATTGCTTTCTCATAGGATCAGGCTCCAACTCCCAGCTTTTCCTTGGCGATATCCACTAACTGCCGAAACCCTTGGGCATCGTTGACGGCCATATCGGCAAGCATTTTACGATTGATTTCCACCCCGGCCTGCTTTAATCCGTTGATGAAACGGCTGTAAGTAAGGCCATTCTGCCGGGCGGCCGCGTTAATCCGGGCAATCCATAGCTTGCGGAAATCTCCTTTACGTTTACGTCTATGAGCGTAGGCATACATCAGGGATTTCATTACCTGCTGGTTGGCTACCCGGAACAGCTTGGACTTAGCGCCAAAGTAACCTCTGGCCAGCTTTAGTATCTTTTTGTGACGACGTCTTTTGGTTACACCACGTTTTACCCTGGACATATTCTACCTTCCTCCTCTATGCTCCATACGGTAACAACCTGGCCACCCGCCGCCGGTCGGCAGAAGAAACCAGATCGGGGTTGCGCAAGCGGCGCTTTCTTTTGGCGTTCTTCCCCCCCAAAAGGTGGCTCTTAAAAGCCTTGGCCCGCTTGATCTTTCCCTTAGCCGTAAAGCGAAAACGCTTGGCGGCCCCGCGGTGGGTTTTCATCTTGGGCATATTTATCCACCTCTTATTTTTGGGTTAGTGCTTAGGCGCTAATATCATGACCATATTGCGCCCTTCAAGCTTGGGCGGCCTTTCAACGGAGGCTAACTCCGATACCTGGTCGGCCAAACGCCAACAAAGCTTTTCTCCCAGCTCGGGATGGGAAATCTCGCGGCCGCGAAACATGATGGTCACCTTGACCTTGTCGCCGTCTTCCAAAAAGCGAAGGGCATTGCGGGCCTTGACCTGGAAATCATGTTCCTCAATGCCGGGCCGCAGCTTTACCTCTTTAACATCGATAATCCGCTGCTTTTTCCTGGCTTCACGTTCCCGCTTGCTCTGCTCATATTTATATTTCCCATAATCCATAATCCGGCAGACCGGTGGTCGAGCTTGAGGCGCCACTTCCACTAAATCCAGCCCCTGCTCATGGGCTATGCGCAGAGCTTCTCGCAACGGCATGATGCCCAGCTGCTGGCCGTTGGTTCCGACCAGGCGTACTTCCCGGGCGCGGATTTCTCCGTTCACCCTCCAGTCCTTGCTGATAACCCGTCACCTCCAGATGAAATTCCGCCCAGCACAAAGAAAGCGGGTGCCCTCCACCCGCTCATACAACTAAACCCCTTCTTTCACCGGGCGCCGACCTTACCAGCCTGTGGCTGTAAGGTGAGAAGCGGATGGCTTCTACTTTCCTGCGCTAGTATAGCATAGCCGTAGATTACCGTCAATAACCGGTTGGCCTGAGCTATCCCCGTTTTTCTTCCAGGCCTGCTTGGCTTTCCTCGCTCCAGAAACCCTCGCGGGCAGGACTTTTGTCTCGGCCTCAAAGCTTAAAGCGGGGTTCCCGGCCCAATCGGCGTCCTTGCCGATGGGCCGGTCTCGGACCTCCTCTCCTCGACCCCACCTCCGCTTTCGGCCAAAGCTTAAAGCCTGGGCTAGCCGCGAAGGCTTGCTCGCTCGCTTTCAAGTCCAAGCAGGCCTCCCCTGGAAAAAGTGGGGATACGCCAGCCTGTTGGCCTTGGTATATCTTCTCTAACGGCCCAGCACCCCTTACAGCAGGCCGGCGAGGATTTCGTCGTCTTCCACAGGAGCATGGTATGTAGGCACTCGCCTTACAGCTAACACGGCCTACTTAAACTATATCATTAAAACTATATCATTATCATTCCTCCCCAGTGCCCAGGGCCTGGTTGATTTCCGTGACCCCGGTAAAGGGCAGGTAAATCCTCCCCACCAGCTGACCATCGGCATCATAACCCTGCGCAAAGATATGGGTGGCCATTATGGTTTCCCGGGGCAGGGGGAAGGCCCATATCTGCTGCCCTTCAACTTCTCCTTGCAGGCGAGCCAGACCCAGCTGGTATAGGTCCTTTTCCATAATCCCGGTGCCCGTGGGCACCGCCCAAATCTCCACCCGGCTCAAGTCCTTCCCTTTAACCACAAAATCGGGTGGCTCGATGGAAAACTCAGTAAGCAGTGCTTTCCTAGGCTCCCCTAAGGCTGCTGGCAGGACCGTTTCCACCCTAAGCAGCGGTCCCCGCATGTAAATGTTGGGCTTGTGGGAGAGGGTCCCCTCCAGCGTGACCTCCTGCCACAGATATTTCTCCAGGTAAGCGGCTGACTCTTTGTTGGTAGGGACGACTACCAGGAAGCCTCCTTCTACTTCCCGGGTCTCTAGCTCCAGGTGGCGCCCCTCGACGTAGCTTTCCACCAGCTTACCGGTAAAGCGCATGATATCTCCTTCCTCGGGACCAAGATAGTAAAAGCTTACCCAGGCCGGATGATAGTTGCCGTAGAAGCCTGGGGAACCGCTTATGTGCCGCACCAACTCCAACACCCGCCCATCCTGAAGGGGTTGGAGGCAGAACGTCCCGCTGGTAGCGCTGTTCAGCCGTAGAAAGTAGAGCTTTTCGGTGGCAGAGGAAAAATAAGGATAGCAATCGGCCGTGTCGGGAGTGCCTTGGGTCAATGGTCGCACCTGCCCTTCCTTAGCCAACCAGATGCGCTGATCTCCCGACAGCGCTTCAGTGCCCGTCTTGGTCTCCCCCTCCCTTTCCAGTCCCCGGACAAATAGCACCCCTGGACCCCATGGGAGAGGAAGCCAGCAAGGCTGGGAGTCTGTCGTACCCGGCTGGCCATAAGAGGCAACTTCCCCTTCGGGAAGAGAGACCACCGCTAGATGCTTGTTCTCGGTCGCCTCCCGCCCAGCACCCTGGATGAAGGCCAAGCTATTCCCGTCAGGGGACCAGGCTAACCACTGGCGGTAGGGCAGAGAGGTTCCCAGGTCTATTAGCCTGTGTTGCTCCAAGTCTAAGACCTGCAAAGGCACGCCGTCGGCATTTAGCGAACCGGAATTAAAAAGCAAGTAAAAGGCCAGGTAGCGGCCGTTGGGGGACCAGGTTAAGCCCCAGGGAACCCGCAGGTATTCATCCTCTCCCTCGGCCCCCTTTTCCGCCCCCTCTAGCAGAAGGGTACGCTCCCCGGTAAGACCCAGGCGTTCTATCCGCCACGGCAACTCCCCGGTACGGGGTAGGGCTATGGCCAGGCTCTGGCCGTCAGGAGCCCAGGCAAGATCCTCCACCAGTTCACTCTTATCCGGGAGGAGGCGTATAACCCTCGTCCCTCCCTCTTCTATTGTAGCCAGCTTTAAGTTCATATCAGGAGCATAACCGCCCCCAGGCCCCTGGGTGCTGTAGGACAGAACGTTGGCCACGGGGGACCAGGCCGGCTCCCCCATAACGGGCCTGGAATCTACCTGGTAGTTGTTGCTGCCGTCGAACCGGACCACCCAGAGGTAGGGCTTGCCCGAATAATGCTCCGTCGTTTTCCTCCACAAGTAGGCCAGCCATTGACCGTCGGGAGACCAACCTAAAATCTCCACCGCCCCCTTTTCAGTCACCTGCACCGGGGCGGCTCCCGGCGTGCTTCCGTCCAGAAGCCAGAGACAGTTATCGTTGGTGAAGGCGAGGCGACCGGGAAAGGCATTTATATAAGCCCTCTCCGGCAGCCCTAAGAGATCGGCCGTCTGGGTGTTCGCGTTCCATTTCACCCTCCAGCCCAGGGTCTGGGCCAAAAAGCGCAAGGGTACTAAGGTCCGAGCCTCCCTGATGATGGGCGGTGCAGGTAAAATCACCTTTTCCCCGTTCACCGCGGCTTCTGTGCTGCCTATCTGAAAACGCACGGTAACCTTGGGGGAACTAACTACCACTTCTTGGCTGGAGCCGTCCCAATTCGCCACCGCTCCCAGGGAAGGGGCCAGTTGCCGCACTGGCACCAGAAGGCAGCCCTGGTAAAACTGTGGAGGTATTTCCCAGTTGGTAACCGGACGCCCCTCTATACAAACCGCCGGCCCCGCCACCGGCCTATCCGCACCAGAAGCCGCCAGGCCCAGGGGAGCCAACACCAGAGCCCCTATCAAGGTCACCAGCAAAAGCCAGAACCGCTTTATACCCAATCTAAAGCCACTCCTCTCTTTAAAAATTACTTGAAAAACATTTCAGGAAGGTTGTGGGGAAGCACGAGTTACCGTAATTAGGGGCGGAGGCGTTTGCAATTTAGCCTCGTCGCTCACGAGACCGGCCGCGCCTCCGCACCCGACACTATTTTTTAGAAGGAAGGCGTCCGCTCCCTCCATTTCCAGCCGCAGGTTCTGGCTCCAGGCCAAGCGATTGGGCCGAGCCTGCCCGTTCTTCCATCGATTGACAGAAGTAAAGGAAACACCCAGGAGTTTGGCAAAGCGTTTCTGGCTCAAGCCCAAGCGGGCCCGCAGTCGTCTGATACGATCCGGATAATCGAGACCACCGTGTTTCATTTGGCGTTCCAATATCATCCATCACAGGATTTTCTTATTCCCAGCATAAAGCACCGTGTGCAGGTTGTCAAGGTATATCAGGCGATCTAGGGTAAGGGTATGCTTTACTCACCAGTACCTTTTATTTACTCATGGGTGACCGCCTTGCCTCGGGGCGAAACCCAAATTATGGCTACCAGGCTAGATAATCCATGCCCTTGACTGCCAGGGCGTATCCTTTCCAATAGAGCCTTTCCACCGGGGATGCGATGCTCCCTTAGGGTGAAATATTATGTTAACGACCGCCTCTTTCAAGTGGGTCCTGGTTGCTCGTCAACCCGTCAACCGGCTGGCGTATCCCCAGTTTTGATCCCAGGCCTGCTTGGCTTTCGCTCGCTTATGGCTTCCCTCGCGGGCCAAACTAGCGCTTGGCTCAAGGCTCCGGCAGGCTTCCCGGCAAATTCGACCTCCTGTCTCAGTTGCCGGCCTCGGCCATCCATGGCCTCGGGCCTGCCTCCGCCTTTCGCCTAGATCGGAAGAGCACACGTCTGACTCCAGTCACGCCAATATC
>DOLC01000060.1 GCA_003509545.1 Peptococcaceae bacterium | reverse complement strand
AAGCATAGGCCAGGTCGGGTACTCTGATGTAGAGAAAGCCGGTGGGGTAAGCGATGACTTGAAAGTCTCCTTGGTACTTGCCCAGGTTGCCGGGGTAAGGGATGTTAAAACCTTCCGGCCACGGCTCCGGCTGGCCTGAAGGGTTTAGGTTGCATAAGGCCACCCCATTAGGGTTGGTGTCCAGGGCTAAGCAGCCCCTGGTAAAGTCGGGCTCCCGCGCCCCACCAAGGTCGAACGTTAAATGCACTATATAGCGGCCCTCCAGGGTGCGTATGAGCTCTACTGTGTAGGGCAGCTTCATGGCCACCCACATCCGCACCAGATCTCTGTATTTTTCAGGCAGCCACAGCCTGCCCTCTACCCGGGGGGCGCGGCTCATCTTGGGACGGCCCAGGGCGTCCTGGCCTACCTTCTCCGAGAGGTGGGAAACGGTCACCGCCAGGTAGAACTCCCCCTCCCGGCAGGTCACCTTTATGTTGGGGTTGCCGCCTTTGGTCTCGTCTCCCCGTGAGTAGAGGCGGTTTTTGCGGGCGGCCCGCCACTCTTCCCGCGTAGCCCGGCCCTTGCAGACCTTCTTCCACAGTTTCTTGCCGCCGAAGACCACCTTTGGTATCGTGCCGTCCTCCCGGTGGGCCTCCAGTTCGGCCAGCTTCTTCTCTAAAGATGCTACCCGGTTGCTCCGCCCCTTGACCGTAAGGCGAAGTTTTTCAATAGCTTCTGGAGGGGCACACTTTTCTTCTGCCTTCGCCAGCTTCCTCATGGCCAGGCCGAGCTTTTTTCTCGCCCGGCCCAGCTTCTTTTCCGTCTCCTCAATCTCCAGCTCCAATAGCTCTTTCTGGGAGTCCAGCACAGCCTGCGCCTTAAGCCTGGCGTCGTCCGCATACCGGGAGTTGAGACCGAAAAGTTCCCACCGCGGGAAGTGCCTTCCAGGAGCCGGTTGAAGGCCCACCTCATGCAGGCACAGAAAAGCCGCATCTCCGTCTCAAGAGGGTCTTCCTTACCCCGGCTCCACCTTGGAGACCGGGAGGCCGGGTAGACCTCCGGAAAGAACTCTCCGCACACTGTAAAGCTAAATTTGTCTTTCTCCCGTTTCTTCGGCATCCCTTATCAGCTCCCGGAAGCCCTGCCGGATTTTCCTACCACCCCTCGCACCGTACAGCCGGGCCGAAAAAGAAGTCACTATGGCTAACAAGTCCTGGACCAGCTCCGTATGTGCATCTTCAGGCTCTTTCTGCGAAGTGATTTCTATCTCTACACCGCAGTACTTTAAATGGCGCTCTAAATAAACATACCCGAACCTGGCCAACCTGTCGGGGTATTCGATGAGTAGTTTCTTAAACTCACCCCGTTCGGCGCTTTTTAGCACCCGTTCCAGGCCCCGGCGGTTTTGGTTTAAACCCGAAGCCACATCTGAATACTCTCCCACTATACGGTACCCCTTTTCCTGTGCGTATGCCCGTAGTCTTTCCATCTGGCGCTCCAGATTTCCGGCATCAGCCTGCTTTTTCGTAGACACCCGGGCGTAAAGGACAACCGCATCCGGTTCTGCCTTTATCCGCCCCGTTCCTAAAATCCGGTTTATCTCCTCCACCGGGTATCTCCGCTGGCCGCTGGGCAGCCGCACGGGCCTGATCAGTCCCTGCTTTTCCCATGCCCGGAGCCTGTTCGGGTGTACACCTAACCTCTTTGCTGCTTCTCCAATGGATAAGAGTTCCATACCTTTATGGTAACAAAATGATTAAATACAGTCAATTACAGTATAGCCTATTGCAACTGCTGCTAACCTCCTAGCATTTTGGCTAAACAAATGCACAGGGAAGGGCGGCCATGCATTTCACCGGCTCCGGTTTCTACACTTCTCTGATATTATTCGCCACGGAAAAGGAAGCTCCTACCTCGAGAGCAAGAATTGCCCTAAGGCTCCTCCGGTGGAGCACTCCTACAAGCGAAAAAGGAAAATCCTGCCTCAGTAGGTAGGCAGGAACTACGGTAGGGTGAATGAACAATAAAGCCCTTGGCCTAAAGTTGTGAGGACCAAGGGCTCGTAAGCTTACTCAGTAGGTTTTTGGAACTAGGGGACTTATGAACCACAGTACACAGGCAGGTACCTGGGAGGTGCAGGGGAGAGGGAGCCGGTAGCTACGTACCATCCGATAGTTTTTCTCCCTGGCCGTGCTAATGCCGGCCGGTGCCCCCAGGCCTTATTTCCCTTCAAAATAGCGCTTCAGGAGGCCCTCCAAGGCGCGGGCGTGCCGGGCCTCGTCCCGGGAGGACTCGTCGAAATAGTCGTGGGCGTGGTCCAGGTTGTTCTCCTTGGCCGCAACGGCAGACTCGCGCTTGCCCTTGTTGGCTTTCTTCTCCCCGGCCAGCATTTTCTCGAGGTTTTCCTTGGTAGAGGAAGAGATCATGCCGTTGAGTTCGGCAAAGTGGGCGGCATGCCAGGCCTCATCCCAGGCGATCTTCTCCAGGGCTTCGGCCACCTCTGGATATCCTTCCCTTTGGGCCTGCCGGGCCATGGCCAGGTAAAGGCCGACCTCCATGGTCTCCCCGCGGAAATTGGCCTCCACCGCCTCCTGAAGGGCGGTTCCTTTGGTGACACCCAGTTGTACTTCATTGATCAGCTCGGACATGTAAATCCCTCCTAACTAATAATAGTAGTAATTACTAATATGCTATATTATAGACTCTCCCTTTGCCTTTGTCAACACCTCAAGGCTCTGAGTCATCCCCAGTTTTCGCCGGGTTGGCCATGCTTTGGCTTGAAAGCGAGCGACTAAACCCGAGCGGTAGCCAAACTTAACGAGGTCGAAAGCGGAGGCGGACCCGAGGGCATGGATGCCCGAGGCCGGCAACTGAGGCAGGAAGCCGAATTTGCCGGGAAGTCCGCCGGAGCTTGAGGCCGAGCGCTAGTTTGGCCCGCGAGGGTTTCCGGAGCGAGCGTAAGCCAAAGCAGGCCAGAACAAGAACTGGGGATGCTTCAGCTCAAGGCTCTGACGTATCCCCCCTTCTGATCCCGGCCTGCTTGGCTTTCGCTCGCAAAGGCCTCCTTCGCGGGCAGGACTTTTGCTTGGCTCAAGGCTCCAAAAAGTAGTTAAATCTCCTAACATGGTTACACTATCCCCGTAGATTATGCATACCGGGAGGGAAAGGTATGGTGCAGGGAGGCAAAGAATATACACCCTTTGAAGATGGGCGGGCGTCCCCAGGGCAGGGAGGCCCTCAGCGCCGAGAAGGGGGAACGGGGCTGACGGAAGGGCCTATCTCCCTGCAGGACCGGGAGGGCAAGGAGCCCCCGCGGGGAGACCGCCGCCACCGGCAGCCGACAGACTTTCCCCAGGGCAAAATAGGGTCAGGCATCATGGCCACGCCCGGTGGCCAGCCGCTCATAGAGGCCGAGGCCGAAGGCGAAGGATAGCCCCAGGGGGGTCACGGTGAGAGGTTGGCCTGGGGCTGGGCCCGGACGTGGACGACGACCCGTTCGCTGATGAGCACCAGGGTTACCTTCAATTTAAAGGAGCGGCCGTTTGCTTTCACCACCCGGTCGTCCACCAGCCCGGGGACCAGGACGAGGTTGATCTTGGACACTTCCTGCCCCACCAGGGGCTCCATCAACCGTTGCACCTCCCGGGCCAGGGCCAGGGAGATGGCCTGGCCTTCCAGAGCCGGGGGCTTGCTGTCGGGAGGGAAAGATATGATGGGCTCGACGGCGGTAACCACCTGGAGGTGCTGCCGGGCCACCTTCTCCTTTACTTCCGATAGCTCCCGCAACGTGGCGTCCAGCTCCTGGCGCAGCCTTTCGTTGGTCAGGTGGAGCAAGTCCAACTGCCGGGCCAGCCGCAGATTGGCCCCCATGGCTCCGACGAGCATCCCCAGGAGAAAGATGGCCACGTAGCGGCGGGGGCCGGGCATTTACTTTCCCCCTGCCAGGGAAGTGATTATGAAATAGCCCACCTGGGCGCCGGCGAAGGCCCCGATAATCAGCAACAGCTGCTTCACCAGGGCCCGGAACTGGCCCTCCAGCAGGCTCAGCTCCAGGACTTCCAGGGCCGTAAAGGTGCCGCCGATGGCCGCCACCATGGCCCATATCTTGATATCCAGGGCCAGTTGGGCCATGGTCCTTAGCGGGGGCTGCCCTGCCAGAAGGGCGGCCAGAGACCCGACCAAGGAAGCGCCGAGGATCACGCCCAGGGCGGTAAAGAATACCAGCAGCAGCTTGGGGAAAAAACCTTCCATGGGAGCTACTGCACCCTCTCGCAGACTTGGAGGCCAAACGCTACTGGTGCCTTCCGGCGGCAGCCCCCTAAACAATATATGGCGGCCCGGCGGGGAAAATTACCCCCGGCGGCCGCCTTCCTGTACCCTTCGTCAGGGCAATAGGTGCCCGGGGAATTTTCCCTGCCGGCGAAGGAGTTTCGGCGGGGGATGTAGAAATGATGCACAGCTATGGTTCACCGGCCCTTTGTCCACTTGCACGTACATAGCGAATACAGCCTCCTGGACGGCGCAGGTCGGCTCGAAGAGCTGGCGGCGGCCGCGGCCGCCATGGGCATGCCCGCTCTCGCCCTCACCGATCACGGGGTCATGTATGGCGCCGTGGAATTTTACAAGGCCGCCAGGGCCAAGGGGATTAAGCCCATCATCGGGTGCGAGGTCTATGTGGCGCCTCGCGGCCGCCGGGACCGGGAGCCCCACAAAGACGATTTCCAGTACCACCTGGTGCTCCTGGTGGAGAACGAGACCGGCTACCGTAATCTGTGCGCCCTGGTGTCGGCCGGCTTTTTGGAGGGTTTCTATTATAAACCTCGGGTGGACCGGGAACTCCTTGCCAGGCACCACGAGGGTCTCATCGCCTTGAGCGGCTGCCTGGCAGGGGAGGTACCCGAACTGCTCCTCAAGGGCCAGGAGGAGAAGGCCAGGGAGACTGCCGCCTGGTACCGGGAAGTCTTCGGGCCGGACCGCTTCTTCTTGGAAATACAGGACCAGGGGATCCCGGAACAGAGGGAGGTCAACCGCCGCCTGGTGGCCCTGGCGGAGGAGCTGGGCATCCCGCTGGTGGCCACCAATGACGTCCACTACGTACGCCGGGACCAGGCCCGCCTCCACGACGTCCTCCTCTGCATCCAGACGGGCAAAACCCTGCAGGAGGAGGACCGCCTGCGCTTTCCCACCCCGGAGTTCTACCTTAAAAGCCCCGGGGAAATGGAGGACCTCTTCGGCGAGTTGCCTGCCGCCCTGGAGAACACGGTGAGGATAGCCGAGAGGTGCAGCTTCGATTTCCCCCTGGGCAGGCTGCACCTACCCGAATACCGCCCGCCCGGGGGGCAGGATACGGCCGCCTACCTGCGGCGCCTCTGTTTTGAGGGGTTGGAGCGGCGCTACTCCCCGCCTACGGAAGAGGCCCGGCGCCGCCTGGAGTACGAACTGGACATAATCGAAAAAACGGGCTACTCCGGGTACTTCCTTATCGTGTGGGACTTGGTCAACTTCGCCCGGCGGCGGGGGATACCCGTGGGTCCCGGCAGGGGCTCGGCCGCCGGCAGCCTGGTGGCCTACTGCCTGGGCATAACCAACATTGATCCCCTGCGCTACAACCTCCTTTTCGAGCGCTTCCTCAACCCCGAGCGGGTGAGCATGCCGGATATCGACATCGACTTCTGCTTCGAGCGCCGGGAGGAAGTCATTCAGTACGCCCGGGAGAAGTACGGCGAGGAACACGTGGCCCAGATCATTACCTTCGGCACCATGGCCGCCCGGGCGGCGGTGCGGGACGTGGGCCGGGTCCTGGGATGGCCGGTGGCCGAGGTGGACCGGGTGGCCAAGATGGTCCCGGCCGAGCTGGGCATCACCCTGGACCGGGCCCTGGAAACGGCTCCCGACCTCCGCAGGCTCTACCACAGCAGCGCCCGGGTGCGGGAGCTCCTGGATACGGCCCGGGCCGTGGAGGGCTTCCCCCGCCACGCCTCCACCCACGCGGCCGGCATCGTGATCACCCGGGAACCCCTGATACACTACCTGCCCCTGCAGAAGACGGGCGACGCGGTGACCACCCAGTTCTCCATGCAGGTGGTGGAAGAGCTGGGCCTTTTAAAAATGGACCTTTTGGGCCTGCGGACCCTTACGGTGATCGGCCATACCCTGCAAGCCCTCCGCCGGGAGGGGAAAGCCCTGGAGGTGGAGGACTTCCCCCTGGACGACCCGGCCACCTATGAGCTCCTCTCCAGCGGAGAAAGCACCGGCGTGTTCCAGCTGGAGAGTTCCGGCATGCGGTCCATCTTGCGAAACCTGCGGCCGGCGCGTTTTGAGGACATCATCGCCCTGGTGGCCCTCTACCGGCCGGGGCCCCTGGGCAGCGGCATGGTGGAGGACTTTATCCGGCGGAAACACGGCCTCACACCTGTCACCTACCCCCACGGGGACCTGGAGCCCGTGCTTCGGGAAACCTACGGCGTTATTCTCTACCAGGAACAGGTCATGCAGATAGCCCACATTATGGCGGGTTACACCCTGGGACAGGCCGACGAACTCCGCCGGGCCATGGGCAAGAAGAAACCGGAAGAAATGGCCCGCCACCGCAGCCGCTTTATCCGGGGAGCCGTGGAGAAGGGGTACGACCCGGAGCTGGCCGCCCAGATCTTCGATCTGATGGAGTACTTTGCCGGGTACGGGTTCAACAAATCCCACAGCGCAGCTTATGCCCTGGTGGCCTACCAGACGGCTTACCTCAAGGCTCACCACCCCGTGGAGTTCATGGCGGCCCTCTTAAGCAGCGTCAGCCAGCACCTGGAAAAGGTAGCCGTTTATCTAGAGGAGTGCCGCCGCGTGGGAATCCCGGTACTTCCGCCGGACGTTAACGAATCGGGCGTAGACTTTAGCGCCGGCGGCGGCCGCATCCGTTTCGGACTGGCGGCGGTGAAAAATGTGGGCCGGGCGGCGGTGGAGGCCATCATTGCTGCCCGGGAGGCGGATGGCCCCTTCACTTCCCTCACGGACTTCTGCCGCCGGGTCGACCTGCACACCGTGAACAAGCGGGTCCTGGAAAGCCTCATCCGCTGCGGCGCCTTCGACTCCCTGGGGAAGGGGAGGCGGCAGCTCCTGGCCATTCTGGACGCCTGCCTGGACGCGGCCGTCCGCAGCCAGGAAGACCGCCGCCGGGGTCAGGTCTCCCTCTTTGAAATGGTGGATGCTCCGGCCGGCGACCCCCTTCCCCCTCCCGTGAAGGAATTCTCCAAGGCCGAGGTCCTGGCCATGGAGAAGGAGCTCCTGGGCTTCTACTTGAGCGGCCATCCCCTGGAACCCTATGCCGGCGTGCTGGAGCAGAAGGTGTCCCATGGGGTGGCCCGTTTGGCCGAGGCGGAAGACGGCGCCTCCGTGGTGGTGGGAGGGGTGGCGGCGGGCCTGCGCCGGGTGGTGACCCGCCGGGGGGAATCCATGGCCTACCTCCTGCTGGAGGACTTCGGCGGGCAGGTGGAGGTCCTCCTCTTCCCGCGGGTGTACGCCCGCTGCCGGGGGTGGCTCAAGGAGGATTCGGTGGTGCTGGTGGAGGGCCGGGTGGCGGTGGAAGAAGAGGGTGTCAAGGTCCTGGCCGACAGGGTGGAGCGGCTGGAGCCCGGCCGGGAATCCCCCGAGCCCACGGCAGGGGCGGACCGGGAGGGTGGGGTTCCGGCCCCCAAACTGTACCTTAAGATCGACAGGGAGGAGGGCCTGGCGGAACTCCGGCGCCTCCTGGCCGCCTTCCCCGGGCCCCACCCCGTGTACTTTTACTTCCCCCAGAACCGCCGCTGCATTCTGGCCAACCGGCGCCTGTGGGTGAGTATATGCCCGCCGCTCCTCCGTAACCTTATTGATACTTTGGGGGAGGATGGGGTAAAAGTAATAACAGAAAAATGAGCGAGGAGCAAGGTGAGAAAAGCAGGAATATGCCGGCCGGGGTGGAATAAGCTTATTGAATACGATGACGAGTTGCAAAGGAGGGGAGGGCGCGTGGACAACCCAGTCGTTGCGGGCGATTATATAGTAGTCAAGGCCCTGGAAAACGGGGTCACGATTATAGGCCTCACCCGGGGCAAGGACACCAAGTTCCACCATTCAGAAAAGCTGGACAAAGGAGAGGTCATGGTCGCCCAGTTCACGGAACATACCGCGGCCATGAAGATTCGCGGAAGGGCTGTGGTGCTCACCAAGTTGGGTAGCCTGGAAGCGGGGGAGTGATGGGGGATGTGGACCGTAATCTATATTGCGGCCAACCAGAAGCTGGCCCAGCGCCTCAAGGAGGTCTTGACCCAGGAAGGGGTGCTGGTGAAGTTGCGACCTGTAGGAACATCCCAGGGAGAGACCCTCGGAGGCTACGAGATTCTCGTGCCCGAGTCCGAAGCGGAAGAAGCCCATGAGATCTTGAGTTCAGCCCTAGCACGCTAAAGTCCGGAAAGCATGGGGAGTGAAGACGTGAAGACCATCGGCGTACTCACCAGCGGCGGGGATGCGCCCGGAATGAACGCCGCCATCCGCGCCGTAGTGCGCAAGGCCTGCAAGATGGAGATGGAAGTCATCGGCGTGGCCCGCGGCTACGCCGGCCTCATCCAGGGCGACTTCCGGCGTCTGGACTCCGGTTCGGTGGCGGACACCATCCACCGAGGCGGTACCATCCTTTTAACGGCGCGCTCGGAAGAATTCCGTACCGAGGCCGGCCGGGCCCGGGCCTTGGAGAACGCCCGGCGGGAGGGCATGGAGGGCCTGGTCGTCATCGGGGGCGGCGGCTCCTTCCGTGGCGCCCTGCACCTCTACAAGAAAGGACTGCCCGTGATAGGCATTCCCGCCACCATCGACAACGACATTCCCGGCACCGACTACGCCATCGGCTTCGACACGGCCCTCAACACGGCGGTGGAAGCCATCAACAAGATCCGGGACACGGCCACTTCCCACGAGCGCATCTTCATCATCGAAGTTATGGGCCGCGATTCCGGGCAGCTGGCCCTGGCCGCGGGCCTGGCGGGCGGGGCCGAGTCCATCCTCATCCCCGAGATGCCCATCGACTACGACGAAGTGGTCCGTCGCCTGGAGCAGGGACGGCGGCGGGGCAAGCTCCACAGCATCATCGTGGTGGCCGAGGGGGCGGCCAGCGGCTTGGAAGTAGGGCAGGAGATAGCCCGGCGGACCAGTTTGGAGAGCCGGGTCACCATCCTGGGCCACATCCAGCGGGGCGGCATCCCCACTGCCTTCGACCGCATCTTGGCCAGCCGCCTGGGGGCCCGGGCGGTGGAGCTCCTGAGCCGGGGGGTGGGCGGCCGCATGGTGGGCATCCAGGCCAACCGGATTGTTGACACCCCCCTGGAAGAAGTCCTACAGGGGGAAAAAGGCATCGAGGAGGAGGTTTACCAACTGGCCAATGACCTCGCCCTTTAAAACCAAAAGACACCGCACCAAGATCGTGTGCACCCTGGGGCCGGCTAGCGAGAAGGTGGAGGTCCTTAAGAAAATGATCCTCGCCGGCATGAAGGTGGCCCGCTTCAACTTCTCCCACGGCAGCCACGAGGAACACGGCGCCCGCATGGCTGCTTTGCGGCAGGCCGCGGCCGAAGTGGGGGCCAGGGTGGCCCTGCTCCTGGACACCCAGGGGCCGGAGATCCGCCTGGGAGAGGTGAAGCCCGGGGTCGTCCTCCAGGAGGGACAGGAGGTTATCCTTACTACCGCTCCCGTGGCGGGAGATGAAAACCGGCTGCCGGTGAACCTACCGGGCCTTCCCCGGCAGGTGCGGACGGGCCAGACCGTGCTCATAGACGACGGATTGATAGAACTGGAGGTGGCGGCCGCCGGCGGGGAGGAAGTACGGTGCCTGGTGCGCAGCGGCGGAAGGGTGTCGAGCCGCAAGGGGGTGAATCTCCCCGGCGCAGACGTGGACCTGCCGGCTCTGACGGATAAAGACAGGGCAGACCTGGAATTCGGCCTGGCCCAGGGCATCGACTTCGTGGCCGCCTCCTTCGTGCGCTCGGCCGGGGATGTCGAAGAAATACGCCGTTTCCTGGAAGAGCGCGGCGCCCGAGTGGGGATCATCGCCAAGATCGAGACCCGCTCCGGGGTGGAGAATTTCGACGAGATCCTGGCCGCCGCCGACGGGATCATGGTGGCCCGGGGCGACCTGGGGGTGGAAATCCCCGTGGAAGAAGTGCCCCTGGTGCAGAAGATAATCATCCGGAAGTGCAACGCGGCCGGCAAGCCGGTGATAACGGCCACCCAGATGCTGGAGTCCATGATCACCAATCCCCGGCCCACCCGGGCGGAGACGGCAGACGTGGCCAACGCCATCCTCGACGGCACCGACGCCATCATGCTGTCGGGAGAGACGGCCGTTGGGCGCTACCCGGTGGAGGCGGTGGCCACCATGGCCCGCATTGCCCGCCGGGCCGAGGAGAGCCTGCCCTACGAGGAGATTCTCACAAGGAAGGGCCTGGCCGACGAGCGGACGGCTACCGACGCCATAAGCCACGCCAGCTGCACCATCGCCCTGGAGCTGGGGGCCAGGGCCATCATCACCCCCACGGCGTCCGGCGCCACGGCCCGCCGGGTGGCCAAGTACCGGCCGCCGGCGCCCATCGTGGCCACCAGCGCCGACGAAAGGGTTTTAAACCAGCTCTGCCTGGTGTGGGGGGTGGAGCCCCTCCTGGTGGAAAGGGCCCGGGGAACCGACGAGATGGTCCAGGCTGCGGTGGACGCGGCCGTGGCGGCGGGGCAGGTGAAGGAGGGCGATCTGGTGGTCATTACCGCCGGGGTGCCGGCCTTCATACCGGGCCGCACTAATTTGCTCAAGATACATATCGTAGGCGAGGCCTGGTACTAACTCCCGGACCGGGCCCTGCGCCCGGGGCCGCCGCCTCTCCTCCGGGAGCGGCCCCCTGCCGGCAAGAGGAAGGACACGGCGGCCTCTCCGGGAGGGGTGCCGTAGGGCTCGATGACAATGCGGCCGCCGTGGAGGCGGGCCACCTCGGGATAGGGCCGCTCCTCGGCCTTCCCCGGTGCCCGGGCCACGGCCCCGGCGATGCGGATCTGCGAGGGCTGCATGCGCCAGGCCAGCACCACGGCCCCCTCGTCCTCCGGATACCCTGCGTGGGCCACGCCCCTCAAAGTACCCAGGATGAAAATACTGCCTCCCGCCCTCACCGCGGCTCCCCGGTGAACGTTCCCCAGGAGCACCAGGTGGCCCTCCACGGCCAGCTCTTGGCCGGAACGGATGGTGCGCTCCACCAGGGCGGTGGGCAGGCCGTCCGGCGCGCCTTTCGCCGGGGAGAAGGCCGGGAATGGGGTGCCCGGGGCGGGCTGTTCCTGGGTTCGGGCAGGCACCAGGCCGTGGTGGCGGCAGAGCTCTTCCAGCTCGGCCGCCTCGCTGCTGCTTAAGGGCCGGGAAGGGGAAAGGATAAAGGGTGCACCTTGGAAAAACCCGCGGGCCGCCGCGAATTTGGCCGCCAGGGCTCCCTTGAGTTCCGCCAGGTCGCGGTTGCCGTCCAGTAGGATCACCAAACCCTTGCGCGTACCTTTAATGGTAATGATGTCCTGGGACACCTGGAATAACCCTTTCATCGTCAAAATTTGCCAGCAAAAAAAGAGATTCGCCCTTAACGCCCCGATTTCCTGCCGGCCTGCCAAAAATTCTTGTTTCTTGTCATATACCGGCGAAGAAATGAGGTAGAAATGATGAAGTTACGCTTGGGTTCGCAAGTGGTCTCCCTTCGCGGCATCATTTTCGACAAAGACGGCACCCTGCTCAATTCCTTTGTCATCTGGCCTCGGCTCATCCGCCGACGGGTGGAGTACCTGGAAGGTTATTTTACCCTGGAGCCGGAGGTTAAAGAACTCATCATGCGGGCCATGGGCCTGGGAAAGGATAATATCGTGGTCCGCCGCAGCCCCATCGTGGTAGGCACCCGCTACCAGACCGCCGGGGCGGTAGCCACCGTTCTTTTCCTCCACCAGGGCATCCCCTGGGATGAGGGCCTCCAGAAGACCCTGGCCGCCTTTGCCACCTGCGATGAGCAGGCCGGGCTGGACTGGCAGGCGGTTCCCATACCCGGGGTGGCAGACGCCCTGAGGCGCCTCCACGGCGCGGGCTTCCGCCTGGCCGTGGCCACCAACGACGACCGGAAAAGAACCGAGGCCCTCATGGACTTGTGCGGTCTTAAACCCTACATACACGCCTACGCCTGCCAAGATGAAGTGGGCAACAGCAAGCCGGATCCCGAAATGGTCTACCTGGCTGCCCGGCGCCTGGGCCTGTCCCCTTCCGAGTGCGCCGTGGTGGGGGACTCCCTTCTGGATGTTGAGATGGGCAGGCGGGCCGGGGTGAAGGTGACGGTGGGCGTTACCAGCGGGGCCTGTAGCGCCTCCGAGCTGGAAGGTGTAGCCGACGTCGTCCTGCCCGGCGTGGTCGCCATGCTACCGGACGGGGAAGCGGTTGGGGAGGGAGCCTGCTGATGTTCGACCCGGACCGCCTGTGGCAGCTCAAGGAGGGACCTGCGGCCGTCGCGTTCCAGCGCGCGATAGTAGTGTTTGGCATTCTCCTGGCAACCTTCATCCTCCTCAAAATAACGGACCGCCTCATTCGCCACTTTTTCGACCTCGCCAGGATCGAAGAGCACAAGAAGAAGACCCTGGAAACCCTGTTCCGCTCCGGAGCCCGCTATTCCATCTATCTCCTCGCCTTCCTCACTATCCTGCCCGCCTTGGGGGTGAACGTGACCGCCCTCCTGGCCAGCGCGGGGATCGTTGGCCTGGCGGTGGGTTTCGGCGCCCAGAGCCTGGTCAAAGACCTCATTACCGGCTTCTTCATCATTTTCGAAGACCAGTTCCGAGTGGGGGACTTCGTGCAGGTGAACGAAAAGGTGAGCGGGACCGTAGAAGAGCTGGGCCTGCGCATGACCACCATACGGGAGTGGTCCGGGGTTAAGTATTACATTGCCAACAGCGAGATCAAGACAGTGCGCAACTACAACCGCGAACAGCTCCGGGCTATTGTCACCGCCACCTTCCCCTTCGAGGAGAATCCCCGGCGCATCCGGGAAGTGCTGGAGGAGGTCTGCCGGGAGGTGGAGCGGGAGTACTACGACGACTTTCTCCCCGCCGAGGACGGCCTGGCCGAGCCCCCCCAGATCTACGGCGTAACCGACATCGATAAATCCGAGAAGGGGGCCCAGTTCACCATCATCGCCAAAACCAAACCGGCTTCCCTGTGGAAAATAGAGAGGATATTGCGGGAAAAAATATGGCTCGCCTGCCAGGAGCGGGGCATCAGGCTGGCCTATCCGCGGAGGGTATACGAGGGGTGGAGCGAGGCCGGGGCCGACAGGCCCTTGCTAGGAGACTGACCTTGTGGTAGAATAATATCGTCAAAAACGTGCCGAAGTGGTGGAACTGGCAGACGCGCCGGACTCAAAATCCGGTGGGGCTCACACCCCGTGCGGGTTCGACTCCCGCCTTCGGCACCACCTTGAGAATCAAGGCTTCCAGCGGATTTACCCCCTTCACGAAATCCGGTGTTGCTGAAGGGGGTTTTATCATGGGCAGACTCACCCGCATTCACCCTAACCCTGTGGGAGTTGACCTGGAGGAGGCTGTGGAAGAGTTTCTCCACAGCAGGCGGGCTGACGGCATATCCCAGCGCACCCTTGACGACTACCGCTTCCACGTGACCGCCTTCCTCAAGGCCAATCCCAACGTCAACACCTATGAGGCACTACGAAAAGCCGTTATCCACCACTTCACCCAGCCCTGCTCTCCTGGGTATAGAAACATCAGGCTGCGCTACCTCAAAGCCTTCTTCAACTGGTGCATAGCGCAGGGCTACCTCCCCGCCAACCCTGTGGCAGGAATAAGGCCAGCAAAGGAGGACTTGAGCCGCATAAGGCACGTGCCCCTGGAGACCATAAAGAAGCTCCTTAATGCGCCCGACAAGAAGACCTATGCAGGCTTAAGGGATTACTGCCTTATGCTAGTGCAAATTGACACCGGCGCAAGGCCGGGAGAGCTATTCCAGGTGAGGCCAGGCGACTTGAACCTGGAGGCCCGAGAGCTGTACATACGCCCGGAGATTGCCAAGACCCGTGTTGGCCGCACCCTGGTGCTATCGCCCTTCACCGTACAGGCCCTGGCGAAGTTCCTCAAGGCAAGGCCCACATGGTGGGGTGAGGAAGTGCCCTTATTCGCCACCGAAAACGGGAGACCACTAGACCGTAGCTGGTGGGCAGCAAGAGTGCGCGAATACTGCTCACAAGCAGGTGTAAAGGTTACACCCTATGGCTTGAGGCACACCGTCGCCATCGAGTTCCTGAAGGAAGCCAATGACCCCTTTGCCCTGCAGCGCATTCTGGGCCACAAGGACCTCGCCATGACCCGCAGGTACGTGCGCTACCTGCAGGAGGACGTGAGGGAGGTCCACGAGAAGGCCACACCTGTGGCAAAGCTCCAGCAGTTGGGCAAAAGGGCCCGCCGCAGGCTTTAGGCACTAATCCAAAAGCGGCCTCTAGAAGGCGCTATAAGCCCACGATAAAGGCCGGGCAGGTATCGAAATACCTCCCGGCCATTTTTCGCCCTTTCTAGGGCCTTCTAGAGGGCCACGTCCACACTTAAGCGTTCGGCTATGGTCGCAGGCTGTGGAACGGGAAGGCCGTCCTCCTTCAAGCCCTGGATGTGCATGCGTATGGCCTCGGCCATGTTAGCCCTGACCTCTTCGAGTGTTGCGCCCGTAGCCACGCAGCCCGGCAGGTCGGGGGAATAGGCAGAAAAGTTATTGCCCGCCCTCTCAATCACAATGAGGTATTCGGTCACTGGCGTTTTACCTCCTTTAATCCCGCTTGCTTGAGTATGCTATTTAGCGTACCCGGTGCCAGGTCATCGCCCAGGTTTCCAGCGACAGTTACCCTCCCCGGCTTTGTGGGGTGCTTAAACTGCCTGTGGCTTCCTTTCTGGCGCACTAGATACCAGCCGTCTTCCTCAAGCAGCTTTATAATTTCCCGGACCTTCACACAATGACCTCCGCTTCCGCCACTTCAAAGGCTGTGGGCAGCTCTGGCGCCTCTTCGGTCTCCAAATACAGTTCAATGGCCTCCCGGATGTTCGCAAGGGCCTCCTCTCGTGTCCTGCCCTGGGATACGCAGCCTGGAAGGACAGGGCACTCGGCTACGATTTCCACAGCGGTGACGTTCTTATGGTCTCAGGAGCCAAGCCCGTCAACTTGGCTAAGTCGGCAATGCGGAGATGTCGCTCACCCATTTTCACGTGTAGTTGCCCTACTCTCCCTCTTTCCAATTCGAGTATAGCATAGCATTTCGCCAATTGCGATTCGGCTTTGTCCAAGTGTGGGTGGTAAACAAGCCAAAACCACTAGGCAGGGTGGCCTAGGGGTTTTCCCTTTCTCGTGGGCCCAGACACGCGGCCCGGCTGCGGCAGCAATTAACCCAAACCGCCGGCCCGGCCTTTATTTTTCCCAGGGGGCAAGAGCGGCAGCGGGCCTGGGTACCCCGCCCTAACTTCAGGCGGGAGCCGCCGCTTGTCCCAGGGCTAGCTTTCCATGCCCAGGTCACACACCAGCGCCTCCAGCTCCTCCGGGCTGATCTGGAACTGCGGCACGTTGACTTGTGTCGCTATAAAGCTCCCCGCCTTTTGCAGGAACCCCGCAATCTCAAAAACCAATCGCGCTGCCCTCATATCGCCATTCATTGCCTCTTCCACCACAGCCCTTAGCACCTGTGGAGCCGCCTCTACCGCCTCGGCAACGAGGGCCTGGCGCTTCTCCTCCAGCACCTCGGGGGAAAGCGGCGCAGGCCCCACTGCGGCCAGGTCAGTACGCCTGCGCTTCACTAATATCACTCCCTTCGCCTTCTTCCACAGGTGGGTGTATAACGCCCGCAACCTCCAGCACTAGCCGTGCTGCCTCGACATCTCCCTGGGTGGCCCTGTCCGCCATGGCCCTGACCACCTGCGGAGTATAAAGCGCCGCCAAAAGCCTCAGCTCATGCTCTTCCCTCACTTCGCAGCACCTCCCCCGCACGCCTCATGAACTGTTTTAGCCACAGCCCTGCGTCCTTGGGCTAGCGGTAGTGGCCGTTCCGCTTCCACAGGCCGTAAGTGAGCTTAAGGCACCTGCGGCAGCGGAACTCCTGCTGCCTCCCAGGGGAGAAGAGGACCCAGGTCTTACGGCCACAGCCGGGGCAAATAAGCCAGTAGGTATGCCCTCCATGGGAACGCCCGCCGTAGTTTACCTTTATGCGTTCTACAGCAAAGGCACGGCCTTCGGATGCAATGGCTAAACGCTGTGGCGTGGCATATATACCCACTGCGCGACCGTTGCCCCCCAACCGCAGGCGCCCGTATTTCGGTATACGAAAAGCCGAAAGCCTCAAACATTGCTCAGCGATTGTCATAATCTACCACATCCCCTTGGTCAACATTTTAGCACAGCGTTCGGCATTGTGGTATAATCACCCTAGCACACAAAAGGGGAGGGATAGCTCCCTGCTTAAACTCAAGCGGTCACCTTACGCAGGCACGCCCCTGGAAGGGCTGGAGAGCTGCCTGCCGAAGTTCCGCCACAGGGATATAATCCTCTACGACGGCAGGCCCCGCGCTGGCGGGGGAGGCCGCCGCAGGTCAAGGTACGGCAGCCCCCTCGAGCGGAAACTGGAGGTGTGGCGGCGGAGGCGCTGCCTCTAGCGCTTACCCAGCCTCGCGCGTCATGCCAACGTCCTCGCCCCGGGCTGCCCGCTCAAGCAGCCGGACCTTGCCGCTGGCCCAGCGCAACAACTCTAGGGCTTGAGCAGGGTTCACTTCCAGCAAAGCGCCAAGCCACTCCAATGGTCGCTGGGCGAAGTCCTGAAGAGGTATCCAGTAACCGCCAGGGTCGCATGTTCCACAGGATGGAAGGATCTCCCAGCCGCCTTCACCGTTGGGCCGCAGGTGTAACCGGGCAGCGGGCTTCTCGCAGAAGTAACAGACAATCCAGGGAGCCCCCTTTGTGCGAGGCTCCAGAGTGAGCCTGAGAGACAATCCGCCTCACCTCCTTTCGCGTCGCATAATGCAGGCCGCTATCACCTGCCAGGGCCACGGGTAGACGGCCAGCAGGCAGACGCACCAGACAAGAATTAGCAACACGTCCAGCATGTGGTACTATCCCTCCTCACGTGTTATCTCAATAAGCAGTGTACTGCCAGGGAAATGCCAGCTCCCGGCGCTTACGACCGCATCAAGAGCGTGTGCATCGCAAAACTGCACGAGTGCCCGCATGTCCTTGAGAGTAAGGCTGTAAGGCTGAGAGACATAGACGTGTAGGTTCCCGTCCTTAAGCCATAGCGAGACGTGATCATTAGCCGCCGGTAGCCAGAAGCATTTCGGAAACATGAGCTCCATACCCTTGCAATGACCCTTCACTAGCCTGTTAAGGCATACGTGCCCCGTAGTCGGCTTCACCCCAAGGCGTTTGGCAAAGGCTTCTCTACGCTTTTCCCACACGGCTGTGGCAAAGGCCCGCTCGGCCATGTCCAGGCCCTTTTCCTCAACGAGCCGCTCAAGCGCTCGGACGGCTTCACGGAACAAGTCCGAGGGCCGGTCTACAAAGTGGCGCATGGTCGTCTCACCTCCTTCCCGTAGGTCAGCAGTCCAATTGTGGGGCGGGTATATAAATATATGTGGTCCAGTGATCCAGAGACCCCTCCAAGCCTTGATATTACTAGGCTGGAGGTCTCTGGACCACGTGACCCACTGACCCCTATAGTGGTCCACTGACGTCAGTGGGTCAGAGGGGGGTCTCTGGACCAGTCAGTGGGCCACATGGTCCAGAGACTTCAAACCCTTGATATATCTATCTCTGAATGGTCTCTGGGTCACTTTGCGAAGGATTTATATATACGTGGCCCAGAGACCCCTCCTCGCGCCTCTTAGCGGGCACCCCCAGCGTGTGGTAGTTCGTAAACCCACTGTGGGGGGTAAGCGCCCTTCACCTGGTAGGCACGAACGCCAAGCTCGAGACGGGCGCGTTTAAGCGTCGTTTTTGAAATGTGCAACCGCTCCGCCTCACGTGCTACGACCTCAACGAGTTTGGGGCCGTCAGCTAAGATCTCCTGGAGAAAGGCTTTGGCCTCCTCACGCTCCGTGCGCTCCTCGCGAATGGCCTGCGTCTCACCCTCCGTAGCCACAAGTTCGTCGGCGCTGGCCTCTACTAATCCTGACCAACTGAACGGCGGGTTGCTGCCTGGGTCCAGTGTAAATGCAATGGCCTCGCGGAGCGCAGGAACTAGGTTCATCTTTACCTGTTTCAAGAGCCGCCTCTTTCCCGTGCTGTCATTTGGGTCAGGGCCCACGACGAGGTGGGAGCGGGCTGTTGCTCGGAAGGCCACTGAGTTGAGGCCGCGGTCCTTTGCACTTCCACGCTCTTTTCGGATGTGCCGGAGAAGCAAGATTGCAGCCCCTGTTTCTTTAGCTAATGCCTTCAGCCCGTCGATTAATGCCCTGGCGTGAGTGTCCCGGCGGGTATCAAGGTCGGGTCTTCCACTGGCGAAAAGCGTTAAGTGGTCCACAACGATAAGGTCAGGGCGAAGAGATTTGATCGTCTCTGCGGCTTCGCTCAGGTCTTGTGCGGTTATCCCGTCGACGTATTTCCCACCAGCGGGCTTGATAATCGATATAAGGGCTAAATTGGCCCCGAGTGCCTTTAGGCGGGGACCCACTGTGGTTAAAGGATCGTCCTCACAGGTAATAACAATTACTTTGCAATTTCGGGGCGCGGTGTGGTCGCAAGGCACGGGCACAACGTCACTGCCGGTAAGGCCCGCGGCCAGGGCCTGCCAGAGCCAGCTTTTGCCACCGCCGTCGTCGCCGTCTAAGATTGTGACTTCACCTCTAGGCAGGAGAGGGTAAATCAGGAATTGTGGCGTGCTAAAATAGGGCTCCAATTCTGCGAATGTGTAAACCTCAAATTTTCGCCCCGATGTGGGGAGGCTTTGAGAAAAAGCTTTTTCAACCACAGCGACTAGCCGCTCCCGCTCGTCCTTACGACTGGCAAACTTTGCTTGGTGCACCGCAGATGCTTCAACAATTGCCGATGCCTCCGCTGGGGTTAGCTTCGCTTCTTCACATATGCGGGCCAACCGATATTCTGCCGCGCTTCGGTCAACGCCGTCGGCTTGGTTCTCAGGCCAATCCCCTGTAAGAGCTTGCTGGATGAATTCCGCGTCGCCCGGCCTGCATGCTTGTGCAAGCCTCTCAATGGCCGCTTCTAAGTTTGCGCCCACTGTGAAAGCTTCGAGACTGCCCGCCTTAGCCGGGGCCAACCATTGGGCAGGGACCTCCGCAAGTCCAACGGTGCCCAAGGCCCATGCCTCCTGGCCGTCGTCATACCACTGGTATTCTTTGCCATTAATGGTGCTTGGCGGTAATAAGACATAGTTTCTGCGCCGGATATCGATGTGATCGAGATTGGGAATGTTAAATTCTGGTAATTTGATATCCCACTCAGGGCCGGGGTCCTTGAGGTAGAAGTGCGCCCCGCCCTCATGCTTTTCGCCCGGGCTCAAGGCAACTGGCGTTTTTGTAATGCCGGCACTTGCCAGGACCTCCAGGGCGTGGGAAATTTCGATACGGCACCCGGGTAGCGGGTCAAAGTCTAAAACCACCGCACCTATCCAGGCAGGCACAATCGCTACGTTTCCGCCGCCCAGCCAGTGCTGGAAAGCTGCGGCGACGTCAGCCATCCGCCAGCTCCCGGTGTCAGGGTCGCGAAGCGGCTCCTTAGCATTGGGCTGGATTAGGAGAAACTGGGTAGCGCCCGCTTCCTGGTATGCGCTGAAAAGCAATTTGGCAAATTCGGAATCTCTGGGTATAATTAGGATTAGAACTTATCTTACATCACCCCCTGCATTCAGCCTCCGGAGATACCAGCCGGAGCATTTTTGTTCCTACCGCACCGTAGGGAGGCTTGCTAGGAATCGCTGCAAGGCTTCTTCGGTAACTAAAAGCCTGTTTCTCGGCCCTCTTAGGGCCTCAACGCGACCCGTATGGGCGTAATAGCGCCACGTCCGCGCTTTGATCCCGGTCTGGTTCTCCAAGTCCTTGAGCGTGAGCAACTTTGTCACTCGCAGTTCGCCCTCCTTTATCGAGTTCTCGCCTACGATTTTACCAATGTGTCCTCACAATTGACAAACCATCGGCAATGCGTTACAATCGAAGCAGGGCAATATGTATCAATCCCTTGCACTTGTGCACTAAGTGCTATGTCATTCATGTGACGGAATGAAGGCGGTGTGACAGATGGAGCTGTTTTTCCGGATAACGCCAAAGGGTATGCAGGAGTACCTGCTCTCTGGCGAAAGGTGGCAGCGTGTGGAATTGGGGCATTTCGCTGTGCCGCTCGTAAACAGGCTCATGCAGGAGGGGCCTGCCTCCCTGGTGCAAAGGCTTGGGCTGGCGGATGAAGAGGAAAGCAGCCGTTATCTCACGCCCTTGTGCGTCCTGGCCTTCTTCCTGGCTGCCGGCAGGGGGAGGAAGAAGGTAGAGGCTCTGCCCCGAAGGGAGGATGTAGAGCTAGAAGTCTACCTGAATGGCAGTTGCCCCGAGCTGTGGGCTGTGTGGAACAGGTTGCAAGTTCTGCCTTTCTACGCTAAGTTACCCCGTGCTAACGCCTTCGGGTGGCATGTAAAGGCTGCGGATGAGCTGGAGGCTGCTATAGCTGAACTTACACTGGCCTTTATGCACGGTGTAAGACGGCCATTTAAAGCCTGCAAGAAGCATGTGGCCCTTTACCATGAAGAGTGCCCCATATGCAAGCCTGAGGAGCAGCTCAGAAAGCGGTTCCTTAGCCTTCTAAGGCAGCACAAGAGCAGGTTGCATTATGGGGCCATTATAGTGGGAGAGTATGACTATGCTTGGGCAGAGATTGACCGCATTGCTAGGAAGGCCCGGACGGGCTCTGTACGGCAGGCCATAAGGGAATACTACGAGGTGTGCCGTGAAGTGGGTTTGCCCACGGGGTGGTATGGCAATTACAGGCCCTTCCTCACGGGGAGATAGCGTCCGGCTATGGCGAAAGTTTCACCCGCAGGGAGGAAATTGCTGCGGCATGTTGAAAATGCTAATCCTGAGGGGTAAATCCGGTGGGCCTGAGCAAAGGCGCCAGCCGGAGGCTCCGAAGCATTGGGGCCGTAGGCTTGTGCCGAAGTGGTGGAACTGGCAGACGCGCCGGACTCAAAATCCGGTGGGGCTCACACCCCGTGCGGGTTCGACTCCCGCCTTCGGCACCAGAAGGAAAATCAAGGGTTCACGGGTTTGGGCAAATCTTCCAGAGGCACTTCAAAAACCGTGAATCCGTTCCCGATGAAAAGCCTCCTACCGGCCAGAAGCGGAAGGGAGGCTTAAACTTTTCTATGCAGGTAGTAAGGCTTAACCCAGCACCCGCCACATGGAAAGAGAATGCTGGTGAATAAAGCCTACCGGTACGAGCTTAAGCCCAACAAAAATCAGCTCGAACTTTTAAATAAGCACACTGGCTGTGCCAGGTTTGCCTGGAACTGGGGTCTGGCGGAAAGAGAGAGGCTCTGGGAAGCTGGACCTGGTCTTTTGGGACACCACCTCCACACCAAGCTGGAACCTGAGGCCGTGGCCCAGGCCTACCGGGAACTCTGGCGCTTCGAGGGCGCCTTTCGCGAGTTGAAGACGGGCCTGAAGCTGCGCCCCGTGTTTCACTGGACCCCGCAGCGGGTGCGGGGCCACTTCATGGTGTGCTTCCTGCCCCTGGTGCTGGAGTCGGCCCTGCAGCGCTCGCTGCGTCAGGTCGGCAGCACGGCCACGCTGGCCGAGGTGTTGCACGACCTCGACCAGATCCACGCCGCGGAGCTGCACCTCCACGGTCGGCACTACCTGTGCCGCACGCCGCCGGTAGGCAAGGCCTATGAGGCCTTCAAGGCCGTGGGCCTGGGGCCTTCCCGATGTCAAAGTCAGGCCTGGGGGCCGGCTTGGCTTGTAGGTTGCCCTTCGGCAGGTAAATTATGCAAAAGCAGGCTTCCTTCCTGGTTTAGGCCTCGTCGCCTTCTCCTTTCATTACGGCCAGGGGCTTTAGCCTCACCACCGGGCGGGTGAGGCCGGCGTCCACCAGGGTGCCAACCACTTCGTCGATGTCCTTGTAGGCTAAGGGCGCCTCGTCCAGGAGGGAACGGAGTTTCTTGGCCCTTACGAGGACACCTTGCATGGAGGCACGAAATTCTTCCACGGAGAGGGAGGTCCGGGCTTTCTTACGGGACATGACCCGACCGGCGCCGTGGTTTACAGAGTTGAAGGTTTCGGCTATGCGGCCGGTGCCCACCACCACATAGGAGGCCGTGCCCATGCTGCCGGGGATGATGGCCGGCTGGCCTACGGCCCGGTAGCGGGCCGGGACTTCCGGGTGGCCGGCGGGCAGGGCCCTGGTAGCGCCTTTGCGGTGCACCAGGAGTTTTCTCCCTCCATGCTCCTCAAACTTGGCGATGTTGTGGGCCACGTCGTAGACCAAGTCCAGGCCCATCTCCTCCAGGGGTAGCTTCAATACCTCCTCAAAGGCCTCCCGTACCAGGAAGGTAATGAGCTGGCGGTTGGCAAAGGCGAAGTTGGCCGCGCAGGCCATGGCGGCCAGGTACTCCCGGCCCTCGACGGAGTCGACGGGCGCGGCTGCCAGCCCCTTGCTGGGCAGGCGCAGGCCGTATTTGGCGGCGGCCCGGGCCATCCGGTTCGAATAATCGGTGCAAATCTGGTGGCCGAAGCCCCGGCTGCCGGTATGGATCAGGACGGTTATCGTCCCCTCCTCAAGGCCCATGATGCTTGCCCCTTCGGGCCAAAAGACTCTTTCTACCTTCCCTATCTCAATAAAATGGTTACCGCCCCCAATGGTGGCCAGCTGGTCCGAACGCTCCCTGGCCTCATGGCTCACGGCGCTCAAGCTTGCCCCTGGCAGGGCCCCGCCTGCCTCTATGGCCATTTTGTCTTCGGGCAAACCGTACCCCCGGCGGATGAAGTAGGCGGCACCCCCGTTGCAGACGGTCTCCAGGTCGGACTCCCGGAATTCGCGAAAGAGGCTGGCCTTGCCTACTCCCGCAGGCACACGCTTATTTACGGCGGCCAGCAGCTTTTCCAGCTCCTTTTCACCCAAAGCGTCGGCATCGAGATGGCTGCTCAAGAGGCGTACGCCGCAGTTGATGTCCATCCCAACTGCCCCAGCGGACACTACTCCAGATCTTGCGTCGATGGCCATTACTCCACCAATGGGCAGCCCAAAGCCGGTGTGAATGTCCGGCATACCGATCAAGGGTGAAACCACCCCTGGGAGGGTGGCGGCATCGGCCAGCTGTTTGAGGGCTTCCGTTTCGTCGAACTGCTGCCGGAGCCTGGGGCTTAAGAAAACCAGGACTTCCGCCTGCATATCTCCAGAAGGTCTCAAGCGATAACGGTTTTTGCCGCAGGGTTCCAGGTTTAATGCCATAGAGAATTTCACCCTCCCCGAAAAGTTGCCGGAAATGGACAGAATAGAGTACAATGGTTTAAGCCAGAACGGTTAAGGAGCAATCTAAATGTCGGGAAAACTGCTTTTGGTAGACGGTAACAGTGTGGCCCACCGCGCTTTTCACGCCCTGCCGCTTTTAAGCAACAGCGCAGGGGTGTTTACCAATGCCGTTTACGGCTTTACTCTCATGCTGCAGAAGGCGCTGGAAGAAGCCGGGCCGGACTACGTGGCCGTGGCCTTTGACCACGGCAAAGTAACTTTCCGGACGGAACTCCTGGCCACTTATAAGGGCCACCGGCCGGAAACGGCGGCCGAATTGCGGCCCCAATTTGCGCTGATCAAGAAACTCCTCCAGGCCTGGCGGATCGCTATCTATGAATGCCAAGGATTTGAAGCCGATGACCTTATCGGAACGCTGGCCTGCCAGGCGGAGAATAAAGGGTTGACCTGTCTAATTTTAACAGGAGACCGGGACGCCCTGCAACTTGTAAGTGAAAAAACGAAGGTCATGCTTATGCGCAGGGGGATCTCCCAGGTGGAGATTTACGACCTGCCTGCCGTCAGGGCGCAGTACGGACTGGAGCCCTCGCAGCTGACCGATGTGAAAGCCCTTATGGGGGACGCCTCCGACAACATCCCGGGTGTCCCGGGGATCGGAGAAAAAACTGCTGTGCAGCTGGTGCAGCAATTCGGCGACCTGGAGTCCGTGCTGGCCCGTACTGGTGAAATTAAGCGCCGGAGAATAGCGGAAAATTTGCGGGCCCACACCGAACAGGCCCGCCTAGCCAAAAGGCTGGCCACCATTGACTGCCATGCGCCGGTCGAGCTGGACCTGGAGTACTGCCGGCGGCGGAAACCGGACTACGAGGCTTTGCTCGCCCTATTAAAGGAGCTCCAGTTCAATAGCCTCGTAAAGGGCGTCCTGAAAGAGATGGAGGAGCTCAAGAAAGAGGAGGGGCGGGTGGAGGTGAGGGGCCTGGAGGCGCCTCGCCCCCTGGTGCTGGAAGGGATCACCCATCTACAGGGACTGGCGCGGGATTTGGCGGGCCGGGGTGAAGTGGCCGTAGAATTACAATACACTTCTCCCAACTATATGGAGGCAGATCTGGCGGCTCTGGCCCTGGCCTGGGAAGGGAACACAGCCGTATTGCCCGGCGGGCTGCCCCGCCGGGCCGTGGCCGCGGCCCTGGAACCTTTAGCTGCGGGCGGGGGTGAACTGCTGTTTCACGATGCCAAGGCGGCTCTGGTGTGGCTTGCCGAGTCCGGGGTGCGGGTGGCAGACCCGGCCGGCGATACTATGATAGCGGGGTATCTCCTGGACCCGACGGCCTCGCGTCACGACCTGGCCGGGCTTTGCCTGGAACACCTGGACATAGCCCTGGTGGAGAACCAGGAAGAACCTTTCTTAAGTGCGGCCAACCGCGCCTATGCGGTGTTGAGGCTCCACCGGGTGCTGGCGGAAAAAGTGCGCCTGGCCACTATGGAGGAGCTTTATAAAGAGGTGGAACTGCCCCTAAGCCGCGTCCTGGCCGACATGGAGAGGAATGGGGTGGCGGTAGACCGGCTTACCCTGGAGGTTATGGGGAAAGAATTCGATAAGGCCTTGCAGGAGCTTACGGAAGATATTTACCGGTTGGCCGGAGAGGAATTTAACATCAATTCACCGCGGCAGCTGGCCACCGTTCTCTTCGAAAAGTTGGGGTTACCACCGGTTAAGAAGACCAAGACCGGCTTTTCCACCGACGCGGAAGTGCTGGAGGAGCTGGCGCCCAAACACGAGATTGTCGCCCGCCTGGTGGAATACCGCCAGATTATGAAGCTTAAGTCCACCTATATCGACGGACTGAAGCCCCTTATCAATCCGCGAACCGGGAGATTGCATACCAGCTTTAACCAGACAGTTACGGCCACGGGCCGCCTTTCCAGCAGCGAGCCAAATTTGCAGAATATACCCGTACGGCTGGAGCTGGGGCGCCGGCTGCGCAAGGCCTTTGTGCCCCGGGAGGCCGGGCGGGTGTTGCTTACCGCGGATTATTCGCAGATTGAGCTGCGGATCATGGCCCATCTTTCCGGGGATGAAAAATTGAGGGAGGCTTTCCTTTTAGGGGAGGATATCCATGCCCGCACGGCCGCCGAGGTCTTCGGTGTTCCCCTGGAAGAAGTGACTCCTGAAATGCGGCGTACTGCCAAGGCGGTAAACTTTGGAATAATCTATGGTATCAGCGACTACGGCTTGTCGCGGGATTTGGGCATCAGCCGGCGAGAAGCCCACGAATACATTGAGCGCTATTTCCGGCGCTACCCGAAGGTCAAGGCCTACCTGGAGGAGGCGGTGAGGGGAGCGAGGGAGAGGGGTTACGTGACCACCCTCCTGGGCCGGCGACGCTACCTTCCCGACCTTTTCAGCCCCAATCACAACCTACGCAGTTTCGGGGAGCGCACGGCCCGGAACACCCCCATCCAGGGCTCGGCGGCCGACATCATCAAGGTGGCCATGGTGAATATTTTCCGCCGGCTGGAAGAGGGGGAGTTCAAGAGCCTAATGATCCTCCAAGTCCACGACGAGCTCATCTTCGATGTACGGGAAGGAGAGCTGGAGGACGTGGGCGCCCTGGTGAAGGAAGAGATGGAGAATGCGGTGCCCCTGGAGGTGCCGCTGAAGGTGGACCTCAAGTACGGCCCCAACTGGTACGACCTTAAACCTTTACTGCTGCACTAAGGAGGAGCTGGTGCATCCTCGGTTGTTGTTTGTTCAGAGGCTGTTTGGCCTTCGCTCGCTCATGGTTTCTTCCCGGGCCGAAATAGCGCTCGGCCTCAAGGGGCGGCGAGGTCCCGGCCTAATGGGCATTTGTGCCGAGGGGCCTTCCCGTGCAGAAACCGGGGATAACCCAAAAGGACGATTTCTTGGCGAAGGTGGGCTTTATGCCGGAGCTGCCGGAAGTAGAGACTATTAAGCGTACCCTTAAGCCGAAGGTGGAAGGTAGGGGGATAGAGGGGGCCGAGGTGCGGCACCCGGGGGTGGTGTGTTCCCCTTCGCCCGAAGAATTCTGCTCCCTCTTGCTGGGAAAAAGGATCCTGGATATAGGCCGCCGGGGAAAGTACCTCCTTTGGCATCTGGACGGGGGATACGCCCTGGTGTGGCACCTGGGTATGACGGGACGCTTTACCGTGCCGGCCCCCGGGGTGCCCCCGGGGCCCCACACCCACGTCCTTTTGACTCTTAACGGCGGCCTCCAGGTGTGCTATGCTGACCCGCGGCGCTTCGGACGGTGCTACCTGGGACCCGTGCCGGGGGTATTCGCCCAATCCGGCCTGGACCGCCTGGGCATGGAGCCCTTAAATCCGGAGTTTACGCCGGAAGGGCTGAAGGAGATCCTGGTCGGACGCCGGCGGTGCGTTAAGGAGGTCCTCCTGGACCAGCACTGCCTTGCCGGGCTGGGCAACATATATAGCGACGAAGCTCTCTTTAGAGCCGGGATCCACCCTTTGAGGCCTTCCTGCACCCTTACCGATGAGGAGGTGGCCCGCCTGAACCGGGCCATCCGGCAGGTGCTGGAGGATGGAATCCGCCACGGCGGCACCAGCATACGGGACTACATCGACGGCGACGGGAACAGGGGACGGCACCAGGATTACCTGGCGGTTTACGGGAGGGTGGGCCGGCCCTGCCCCCGCTGCGGTGAACTTATTGAGCGCCTGGTCGTCGGAGGCCGGGGTACCCATTTTTGCCGTCGGTGCCAGGTATAATATTCAAAATTAGAGGCACCCCTTTCCCCTCCCGGCGTATATTGGTTATATCCGGGGAGGGGAAAAGGGTGGCGTGGGGAACGGAACTTCTGCTGGCTCTGGCAGTGAGCCTGGACGGGTTGGGTATCGGCTTTTCTTACGGCCTGCGGCGGATCCGGTTGCCGTGGGCGAGCCTGGCGCTGGTAGCCCTCGTCTCCACGGCGGTTAGCTTTGCTTCTTTAGCCCTGGGGAGGCTTTCGACCCTGGTCTTCCCGCCCGTCTTTGCCCGGCGGCTTGGTGCCCTTTTGCTTCTGGGCCTGGGCCTGGAGATGCTTTTGGAGGCCTATCTCCGGGCCGGAGGGAAGGAGCGGGAGGAGGGTCGCACCTTGTTTAAGGTGCGGCTGCCCCGCCTGGGGCTGGCCGTGGCCATCCTCCTGGAACCGCAGCGGGCCGACTTCGACTGCTCCGGTAGCATAAACCCGGGAGAAGCGGTGACCCTGGGCCTGGCCCTGGCCCTAGACGCCCTGGGCGCCGGCGTGGGGGCGGGGGCGGCGGGATTTTCTCTGACGGTTACGCCCCTGCTCATTGGTCTAGGCCAGTTCTTGACCCTGGGAGCGGGCTTGGCCTTGGGGCGCCGCCTACCGGTGGGTGGTTGGGAAAGGCGGGGAGCCGTCCTGCCGGGACTTATTCTGATATTCCTCGGCCTGTGGCGCATGTGATTATACCTGTGCGGAAGGTGCGGCGGCGTGAAGGTAATAGGTTTAACGGGAGGCATTGCCTCGGGTAAGAGCACGGTGGCCGGCATCCTGGCCTCTTTAGGGGCCAAGGTGATAGATGCGGACATGATCGCCCGGGAAATAGTAGAACCCGGCAGGCCCGCTTGGGAAGATATCAAGGCCGCCTTTGGGGAAGAATATTTGCGGGCCGACGGCACCGTGGACCGCCGGGCCCTGGGGAGCCTCGTTTTCCGGGACCCGGAGGCCCGGGAGAAGTTAAACGCCATTACTCACCTCCGTATTAAGGAGGAGATCGTACGGCGGCTGAAAGCCCTGCATAAAGAAGACCCGGAAGGGGTGGTAGTGGTGGAGGCAGCCCTCTTGCTGGAGGCGGGAATGGAGCGGACGGTGGATGAGGTCTGGGTGGTGACCGCACCGGAAGAGGTGCGGTTAAAAAGACTTATGGAGCGGGACAACCTTTCCCTGGAGGAGGCCCGGCGGCGCATAGAGGCCCAGTGGCCGGATGAAAAGAGGCTTAAACTTGCGTCCCGGGTTATAGATACGGACAAGGATTTGGCTGCGACGGCGCAGGAGGTAGAAGCCCTATGGCGGAAGCTACGGGAGCGGAATACGGGTGAGGGTTAGGGCGCGCGGTTGGATTTTTCTCCTGTTGCTAACGGCGGTGGCCGTCCTTCTCGCCAAACCCGCGGCCCGCCTGGCGTATCCCTTTCCCTACCGCGAGAGTATCCTGCATTATGCCGGACAAAACGGCCTCGACCCGCTGCTGGTCTTGGCCCTGGTGCGGACGGAGAGCAAGTTTTATCCCCTGGCCGAATCCGTTACCGGCGCTCGGGGGCTGATGCAGATTATGCCGGAGACAGGCCGCTGGGTGGCGGGACGCCTTCGGGAGGAATTCGACCCGGAGCGGCTCTTTGAGCCCGATTATAACCTGCGGCTGGGGACCTGGTATCTGGCCCACTTGATAGGGGAATTCCGGGGCAGCCTGCCGGCGGCCCTCGCCGCTTACAACGGCGGCAGGCACAACGTGGAGGCCTGGCTGGGCCGGGGGCTGTGGGACGGCAGCACCGAAGCCCTGGACAAAATCCCCTTTCCGGAGACGCGGGAGTTCGTCCGCCAGGTGCTGCGCGATTACCGGGTGTACCGCTTCCTTTATCGGGAGATGGGGCGGTAAGATCCCGAGAAGGGGAGAGGGGAAACCGAGAGGTATTTGGCGCCGGAGGTAGAATTAAGTAAAGAAGGGAGTGTGATACGCTTTGGCCCGGGAATTGACATCATTAGAACAGGTTCGCCAATTGTCCGTAGCGGCCGACAGGGGCTTTTTTTCAGCCCAGCATGACGAGATCCAAAGGGGGGCCACTACGGACATTTACTTTGTGCGCACTTATGAAATTCTTAAGGATTTGGGGCTCTTACATACCGAGGTGACGGCCGAGATTTTTCCCCGCCGCCCGGGTATTATGGCCGGTATTCCGGAAGTGCTCAATCTTTTAAGGGGAAAGAAGGTCGAAATCTGGGCCCTACCGGAAGGAACCCCTTTTGAGGCTAAGGAAGTGGTTATGCGCATCCACGGCCCTTACGGTGAGTTCGGGCTGTTTGAAACTACCATCCTGGGGATTCTGGCCAGCTCCAGCGGCTGGGCCACGGCCGCCCGGGAAATTAAGGAAGCGGCGGGGAATAAGCCCTTTATCTGCTTTGGAGCGAGGCATGTTCATCCGGCGGTGGCGCCGGTTATGGAGAGGGCGGCCCTCATAGGCGGCGCCGCCGGCGCGAGCTGCATCCTGGCGGCCAAGATGGCCGGGATTGATCCCCAGGGGACGGTGCCCCACGCCCTCTTCCTTATCATCGGGGACACGGTGGAGGGGGCTCGGGCCTATCACCGGCTGATGCCGCCGGAAGCCAAGAGGACCATCCTGGTGGACACCTTCAAAGACGAGGCGGAAGAGGCTCTGCGGGTGGCGGAGGCCCTGGGGGAGGCTCTGGACGGGGTGCGGCTGGATACCCCCAGCGAACGCGGGGGCGTAACTCCAGAGCTGGTGAGGGAAGTCCGGGCGAGGCTGGACCAGGCCGGTTTCCGCCATGTGCGGATTTTGGTGTCCGGGGGGCTGACGCCGGAAAGGGTGCGCATCCTGGCCGAGGCCGGCGCCGATGCCTTCGGGGTGGGAAGCTATATCTCGGGCGCCCCGCCCATTGACATGACCATGGATCTGAAGGAAGTGGCGGGCCGCCCGGTGGCCAAGCGGGGCCGCCTGCCCGGCCTTATTCCTAATCCCAAGCTGCAGCGTCTTTATCCTTGACACCGCCGGCCCCTTTGCGTATAATGTAACCAGAAGTCAAGAACGGGTCGGAGTGGCGGAACTGGCAGACGCGTACGTTTGAGGGGCGTATGGGTAATCCCGTGCGGGTTCAAGTCCCGCCTCCGACACCAACGCTATGCTTACCATCCAGCGCAAGCTGGAATTCCACCTCTGCCCGGTCCGGGTAGAGGGTTATTTTTTTACATCCCATCTTCCGCTAAGAGAATTCTGGTTGTCCCCTAAATTAAGCAAAAACCTGCTACAACTATTTAGAGTAGCAGGCTCCTTGAAGTTGGAGAACTATTTCTTGTAAACATCTCCGCGTGGCCCTATGACCTCGACGATTATTAATCGTTCCTGAATTTTTACGCTATAAATAATCCGTATGTCTCCAACGCGGTATCTGTACTTCTGACGAAAACCCTGTAATGGCTTAATGTTGGGCCCGCTTAAGGGGTTCGCGGATATTGCTTCAATTGCAGTGGCAATGCGTTTTTGGGTGGACCTATCAAGGCGTTTAAGATAGCTACGAGGCTGGGCTAATAGCTGAACTTTAAAGGTCGAGTTCTCGCTTGAGTTCATCCCAGCCAATGCCGCCTTCCTGATATTGTTCCTCATTTAATATTGCTCTTTCGCTTTCCGGCCAATCCAAGTAGATGTAGTCGCGACATACCGGGCAAATGAATTCGTCATACCAGACGTTTTCACATGCCGCGTTGGGATCGTCTAAGAAGTCTGCAAGCACAAGAGGAGTGCCGCATTTAGGGCAGTCTGGATCGATATAGAAAGGCTTATTATGTGGCCTAGGCATAGCTGCGCTTTCTGGCTGTACGCTCTTTACCAACCTTTCAAGGTACCTTTTGGCCCTTGCTACATTTTCCTCCGGAAGCCTGTCAACTAGGCGGTGAAGTTCTTCTTTCGGTAGGCTCATTAAAAATCACCTCTTTTCCTTTTCACGTTTTTTCTTCTCCCGTTCCCATTTTGCCTTCAAGTTAGGTAATAATATCCTCTTTATCTTCCTCGTTTAAAGGGGCGCCGTCAAAATATATGTTAGCTTTGTGCAGAAATTCCTCCAGCTCCACATCAGTCGGTGGGGTGTCGCGGTACCACCAGGAGGGGGCTGCTCTATTATTTTGCGCTGGCCTGGGGTCGTCGGCGCGGCCAAGAAGATAATCAACACTCGTTGTGGTATCAATTTCATTTTACCACATAAAGTTGCAAAAGAAACATTGCAACAAAGAGTTGCTGATGAGTATTGACAGTAACTGTAAGTGGCGTTACAATTTGCAGGCTCTCTCTGTTCTGGAAATTGCCCGGCATACTTATCACAGTCCCCGGTCAGTGGACGCCTACCTCAAGGCGTTTGACTCCGTACTGATACTACACCTATACGGCTTAAATCCCAAGCTAATGGCCACTGTCCTCGGCCGAGGAGAATCTTTAATCTAGGAGTACCTGGACCTTATGGAGACATACCTGAAAGACATCAACACCATACGTGACTACCTAACGTAAACATGGTGTGCAAATGCCTGCTAATGTATCAGATAGCTGAGTTATCCCCAGTTTTTGCAGAGCAGGCCTGCTTGGGCTTGGAAGTGAGCGAACAAGCCTTCGCGGCCAGCCAAACTTAAGCTTGGCGAAGGACGGAGGCAGGCCCGAGGCTTTTGAGAGGCCAGAGGCCGGCAACTGAGGCAGGAAGCTTAAATTCTGCCGGGAAGCCTGCCTTAAGCCTTTAAGCCAAGCAAAAGTCCTGCCCGCGAGGGAGGCCTTTGCGAGCGAAAGCCAAGCAGGCCGGAATCAAAACTGGGGATACGTCAGATCAGATAGCGGTTGACAGGGTAATAAGTTGCGCAAATATTTCTGCCTCCCGCCAAATATATATGAAGGCAGGAGTCCTTTAAAGGCGGGAGGGGCGGCGGTATTGGTTTTCCGGTTCCGGGCAGTTCGGGCTGCCCTGGTGGGCGGCGGCGTGTTCCTGTTCTTGTTGGCCCTTTTGTTTTGGGCGGGCGGCAAGTCCCGCGCGGGCGGCATTTTAAGTGCGGCTGCCGAGCAGCCGGAAGGCGGGAAAAACTTTAGGGACCTTACTGCCGTGCGCCGCGAGCTGGAGGAGATCTTCAAGTACCGGGTGGAGGCCCTGGTGACGGGAGACACCGGCGGCCTGGAGAAATTCTACGATACTTCTGAGACTACCGGGCGCTGGGCCCTAGACCACGAGATCGGGCGCAGCCGGTATATCCGGGATTGGCTGGCCAAGCGCGATCTGGAAGTGGTAGGGAAGCTGCTGCACCTCAATATAGTAGACGCCGGGTTTCAAGGCGAGGGGCATGCCTGGGCCTCGGTGGCCCAGCACTTGATTCTTCAATACCGTCCACGGGGCGCCGGCAAGGCTGCCGTCAGCGAGATGGGCCTGCGGACCATTCACTGGGTGGAGCTGGTGGAAAAGGACAACCGGTGGCTGATCCAGAAGGATTGGTACTGGGACCCCTTCGAGAACGACTCTCTGAATCCGGATATTGTCCCCCGTCCCGCAGGGGATGCCGGGGCGCAGCAGCCGCGGGACGCGGCCGTTCCGGAGGGCCGGGGACAGTATAACCGGGAGGCCGCCGTGCGCTACGCGGAGCGATATAGCGGCGTGCGGATGGGTCCCGGCGACGGGCGGTACAATCCGGCCTACAAGGATTTTACTTATGAAGGGGGCGACTGCGCCAACTTCGTCTCCCAGGTTTTGACGGATAAGAAGGCCGGGGGCCTCCCAACGGACTGGAACTGGTTCTACAGCCGGGGAGAAGGAACGGCAGCCTGGGTCCAGGCCGAGGCCCTGGTCCACCACTTAACCGGCGCCGGGTTGGCCGCCCTCGTCGGGCGCGGCGACCTGGAAGAAGTGTGGGAAGCAGTCGACCTGCTGCAGCCCGGCGACGTGATAGGCTACGAAGAGGATGGGGAGATAGTCCACGTTTCGGTGGTAGTAGGGCGGAACGCCCAGGGGTACGTGGTGGTGAACAGCCATACGGCCGACCGCTACCATGTTCCCTGGGATATGGGCTGGGAGCGGGAGCACCGCTACTGGCTCCTTCATATTACCTATTAGCGTATTGTGAACCAATGATTTCCTTGACTTTTATTCCCTGAAGGGGAAAAATACTTATAGGTGCTAAAAAGACGGGAGGGTCAGCTTATGGAGCTATACGAAGCAATACGCCGACGCCGTAGCATACGGAAGTATAAACCGGATATGGTGCCCCGGGAAACGATAGCCCGCCTCTTAGAAGAGGCCATGTGGGCGCCTTCGGGCCTGAACTGGCAGCCGTGGGAGTTCATGGTAATAACAGGTCCTAAAAAAGACGAGCTTGCCGCCAGCTACGGCCGGATAACGGAATTCGGCTTTCCCCCGGCCGGCCAGCGTTCACCGGCCCAGGAGAACTTCATCCGGTGGGCCAAGACCCTGGGCGGGGCGCCGGTGGCCATTGTGGCCTTGACGCCGGCCTACGGCGACCCATCCGTCAGGAAGATGAACTTAGAAAGCGTGTCGGCGGCCTTTGCCTACCTGCTGTTGGCCGCCACGGCCGAAGGGCTGGGCACCTGCTGGATGACCGGGCCTTTACGCAACGAAAAGGAAATCAGGCGCATTCTGGAAATCCCTGATGATAAGGAGATTGTAGCCATCACTCCCATCGGCTACCCGGACGAGGAACCGGCTCCTCCACCGCGGAAGGACCAGCAAGGGAAAATCCAGTGGATCGGCTTCTAGGGTCGAACTCGAGGCACATAACCCCCTTCAGGGCGGGGAATAATGGTAAGAGAGAGCCTGCGCAGAAGGGGGGTAATGTGCTTCCATGGTCGAAGTGGCGGAGATGGGCTGGCAGAAGTGGAAGGATACTCTGGCAGCAGCCATAAATGTGGGAAGTATGATGGGCATTAACGAAGATACTATGGGCAACATCGCCTACCGGATAGGGAACTTTCTGGCCGATAAGGTAGACCCCGCTAACCGGGAGCAAAGGGTGCTCAAAGAGCTATGGGATGCGGCTGATGAGGGCCAGAGGCGTGTTCTGGCCGAGGTTATTACGCAAATGGTGAGCGACGGGCGGCGGGAGAATAAGCTTATGTGAAGGGGAGAGGGGAGCTTAACGGGCTCCCCTCTCCGTCTCTTCTTCGCCTTTACAGCTCTTTGATGGCCTCGCTGGGGCAGGATTCGATGGCTTCCCGGGCGCAATCCTCGGCATCTTCGGGCACTTCATTGACGATGACATGGGAAAGACCCTCATCATTCCAGTCAAAAACTGCCGGGCAGAGATCGATGCATGCTCCGCAGGCAATGCAGAGATCCTGGTCCACGTAAACTTTCATCCTCTCCTACCTCCCACGGTTATATAGTTTCCAAAAGCATTAGCTATTTTTTACGGCTGCCAGGGTTTTCATACTCCTACCCCTTCTATGCTCGTTCTATGCTGACCTAATGAGTCGCTTCCTTGGTGCGGGGAGTCTTTACCCACACCTGGGGCTGACGGTTGAGCAGTTTCATGACGGACGCCGCAGTGTAGGGAAGCGGCAAGAAAAAGCTCGCAATGGGCAGGGCCAAAAGCTGCAGGGCTCCCAGGATTTGCTCGTACCAAGGCACGGGCGCCATGAGCCGCCGGAAGTGGAAAAAGACGCAAAAGGTAAAGGCGTAATAGACAAGAACAATGCACTGCAGTCCTTTGCGGACCGCAAAGGGAAGAACCGAAGCATCGAGGTAGCCGTTGATTCCCAGATACAAGAAGATCAGGGGAATCATGACCGCGCTCTGGTAAAGGGTCCATTCTCCCTGGCCCTTCCAGAAGAGATTGTACAACAGGGGCCCCCGCCTCTCCCAGTCATAGTGGTAGGCCAGGCGGAACTTGTCGCAGACCTGCAGGTGGCCGCTTCCCCACCGCAGGCGCTGGCGGTAAAAGGCGTAGAAGGTGGAAGGGGTCTGCTCGGTACTGTAGAAAGGGAAGTACTCGGCCCAGACCCCGGTTTCCAGGTAAGCCCGCACTCCCAGCTCCAGGTCTTCGGTCAGGGCCCGGTGGTCGTAACCTCCGATGCGCTCCAGGAGGCGGCGGCCTACGAAGAGATTGGTACCCCCGACGAAGGGGAGGCGCTTCATCAAAATAGGCATGTACCACTTGTGGGAGATAGCCTGGTAGAGGGCCGCCACCTTGGTTATAAACCCGAGCTGGAAGAAGTTGCGCACCTGGAAGACCGGCCCCTGCCAGATCCTTTCCCGGGGATCCTGCAGGTAAGACCACGCTATGTAGAGGAGCACTTTTTCTTCCGGGTGGCTTTCTGCGTCGTAAAAACCGCAGATTACCGTCCGCTCATCCACTGCGGACAGGCCGTAGTTGAGGGCCCGGCCTTTGGTAGAAGGGACGGATCGCCCTACGCAAAACCCGCGGTAGCGCCCGTCGAAATCGTAGGGCACCGTGCAGTGCTTCAAGCGGGGCACATGGGCGCGTCCGGAGAACTCCCTGATTTTAGCCTCCACCACGTCCTGGGTCGTGGGTTCATCGGTGCCGGCCTCCTGCCGGGCGAGGAGTTCTTTTTCATCGGTGATGACGATAATTTCGTACCGGTCTTTAGGATATTCCAGAGAAGCTAAATGTTCGATGGTGTTGGCGATTACTTCGGCCTCGTTGCGGGCCGGGACCAGGATGGAAATGAAGGGTACCTCCAAACCCTTTTCCCGGGCCAGGGCTTCCACCTTGGCCACGCTGAGCTGAGGCCTCTTGTTCCAGAAGTGTTTGTTGGCATACCACCGCCAGAAAAAATACCTCACGAACAAGCCGAAGAAAAGCAGATAGAAGCCAACGCCGACTAAGTAAAGGATCTGCGCCCATTCTAGCCCAGTTTCCCAATCCATTTTTTCTCCCCCATTTTCTGGGTATTATTCAATCCCTATAAATTATAACACCCGCCGGGCTTATTACCAATTCCTCAATTTTTCTCCTGGGCCAGTTTTCCCCTTCTTGGTTCATTGTATCCTCTTGTGCCCTTGCAATCTCGGCGTTCCTCTATATCTTGTCGGGGGAGGACCTTGCACCAGTCTACCCGCCTCGGCGACAGGAAGGCGGGGGGATAGGGGAAGAAGTGGCCTTAATTGTTGACAAGACATGCTGTTAATATCTATACTGATTTTGAAAATACTATGGCTTTGCCCCCAAAACAGGTGGTAAACAGCGAAATGCGAGTGTGCGGTCCTAAGATTAGACAGCTTAGGGAAGAACGGGGTTACTCCCTCCAGGATCTGGCGCGGAGGGCGGAGCTCTCCGTTTCTTACTTGAGTGAAATCGAGCGGGGCACCAAGAAGCCTTCCCTCAAAACCCTGGAGCGGATAGCCGTAGCTTTAAACGTCCCCCGGGAGCAGCTGGTGGAGGCCGACCACCCCCGGGGTCTGGATTTAGGCCAGCGGCTGCGCCTGCTGAGGGAAAAGGCAGGGCTTTCCTTGACTCAATTTGCTTCTCAGGTGAACATATCCCCTTCCTACCTGAGCGAAATTGAGCGCGGCAACGTGTACCCTGCGGTAGACACCATTAAAAAGCTTGCCGAAGGGTTAAAGGTACCTTTGAGCGTTCTCTGGGGTCAGGGAGAGACCCTGGGCCAAAAGCTGCGGCTGGCCAGGGAAGAACAGGGGTTGACCCAGGCTGAACTGGCCAAAGCCGCGGGAGTTTCGGCCGGCCTGGTGGGGCAGATAGAGCAGGGGAAAGTCCAGCCCTCCCTGAAAACCCTGGAAAAGCTCGGTGCCGTCCTGGGAATTTCGCCCTGTTATTTTATTGCCGACGATACCGGAGTGGAAGAAATCTTGCACCAGATGAGTGCCGAGGTGCGCTGCCTGTTAATGGATCCCAAGGTGCAGTCTATTCTGCGTATGGTCTGCAATTGTACCGAAAAGGAGTTGAGGTTTATCCTCAACTTCATCCAGCTCTACAAACGAAGCCATTAGTTCTTAGAGTTTTAGCTCTTCAATGACCCGGTGTAGGGTCTCGGCCGAATGTTGAAGGGCCAGCCGTTCCCCCGGAGCCAGGGGCAGGGGGAGAACGCCCAGGCGTCCCTCGCGGCCTACGATGCAGGGGAGGCTTACGGCTATTTCCTCTCGGAGGCCGTAGAGGCCTTTGATCACGCTCGATACGGTGAGGACTCTCTTTTCGTTGTGCAGGATGGCCTCGGTTATGCGGGTTAACGCCAGGGCCACGCCGTAGGAGGTATATCCTTTGCGCTGGATGATTTCATAGGCCGCTTCGCGCACCTGGTGGCTGATCTCTACCTTGAAGAGGTCGCGGTCCCGCAAGGTTTCGGGGAGGGGAAATTCGTCCAGGCCTATCCCGGCGATGTTGGTGAGGCTGAAGAGGAGAACTTCTGTGTCGCCGTGTTCGCCGATTACGTAGCCGTGGATGTTGCGGGGATCGACCCCTAATTTCAGGCTCAAGAGGTGGCGGAAGCGGGCGCTGTCCAGCACCGTCCCGGATCCCAACACCCGGGAGGGAGGCAGGCCGGACACCTTCCAGGCGACGTAGGTCAGGACGTCCACCGGGTTGGTGACCATGAGGATTACGGCCTGGGGGCAGTGACTTATGATCTCCGGCAGAGCTTCGCGGACGATGGCCGCGTTGCGGTGGACTAGGTCCAGGCGGGTTTCGCCGGGCCGCTGGTTGGCCCCGGCCGTAAATATGATTACCCGGGAACCGGCACAGTCCGCGGGCTCGCCGGCGCGGATTTTGACCGGACGGATGAGGGTGGCCGCATGGGACAAGTCGAGGGCCTCGCCCTCGGCTTTGGCTTTGTTAATGTCTACTAGCACTATTTCCCCCACCACGCCGCTGAAGAGGAGGGCAAAGGCCGTGCTGGTCCCGACGAAGCCAGTGCCGATTATGGCTACTTTACCCGTACACCCTTTCGACATGCCTTCACCCCTCTGGCAACTTGGGTAGTCTGATCTTAAGTCTTAGTCTAGCTTTTTTGGGGCAGGCTATACGGAAAATGAATCTAAACCAGCTAGAAACTTTTGTGGTTACTGTAGAAAAAGGGACCCTTTCGGCGGCTGCCGAGGAGCTGCACCTCACCCAGCCGGCGGTCAGCAAGCACTTGAAGGTCCTGGAAGAAACCTTCGGCCTCCGGCTACTGGAGCGTTCGGGGCGGGAGGTTAGGTTGACCGAAGGAGGGCGCATTTTTTATCGCCGGGCCCGGGAGGTTTTGCGTTTGCTTGAGCAGCTGCGGCGGGAACTGGCCCAGGTGAGCAAGGTGGTGAAGGGAGAGCTGCTCCTGGGGGCCAGCACCATACCGGGCCAGTACGTGTTGCCCCATGTAATAGGCCGGTTTAAGGGGCGGTACCCTGGGGTTGAGGTAAAGTTGACCATCGGAGATTCGGAGGATGTCCTCCGCCGCCTGGGAGAGGGAGTAATCGAGTTGGGGGTGGTGGGGGCCGAGGAGCAGAGGAAGGGGTTTCTCTACCGGCCGCTCGTTAAGGATGAGTTAATCTTGATCTTGCCCCCCGAACACCCGTGGGCCGGCAGGCGCTCCCTGGAGGCGGCGGAGCTGGCTGGCGCAGACTGGGTATGCCGGGAGGAGGGTTCCGGGACGCGCAAGGTGGTGGAGGAGCGGCTCCGGGACGCCGGGGTGGTTCTGTCGCCGGCCAGGATTGTGATGGAGCTGGGAAGTACGGAGGCCGTCGTGAATGCTGTGGAAGCGGGGCTGGGGGTTTCAATTGTGAGCCGCTGGGCGGCGGAAAAGTCCTTGAAGCTGGGCCGGCTGGCTACGGTTCCGGTGGAAGGTGTTAACTTAGAACGCCATCTTTTTCTGGTCCACCGCGCCCGGGAGCTGAGTCCGGCAGCGTCTGCCTTCTGGGAATTCGTTCTGGGGGAGCTATAGAGAGGGGAGGCTTTTAGAAGATGCGTATTTTTGAGTTACACCGTCGTCACCGGGGGAGGGAGCAGGAGGCAGCCCTGATCTACCAGGGCCAGGTCATCAGCTACGGGGAACTCGACCGCCGGATCAACAGTTTTGCCGGGTACCTGCAGTCCCTGGGGCTGGCGCCGGGTGAAAGGGTGGCCCTGTGCGCTCCCAATTCTCCCCAGTTCGTCTACAGCTATCTGGGCGCCAGCCAGGCGGGGGCGGTGGTCGTACCCCTGAATTTGATGCTGACGCTGGAGGAAACAGGGTACATACTCCGCGACTCCGGGGCCGGCACTCTGATAATACATCCGGCCGTTCTGGAGCGGATGCAGGGCCGGGGGATCCCCTCGCCGCAGGATCTAGGGATTAAGCGTTTGATCGTTCTCAATGAAGAAACCAGCCGGGCTGTTGCCGCGGCCCCGGAGCCCTCACCCGTGCCCGTCCGGAGCAGCGAAGTGTGCACCTACCTCTATACCTCCGGCACCACCGGGCGGCCCAAGGGAGCCATGCTCACCCACGATAATTTGGTGGCCAACGTCCTGTCCCTGGAAGAGGTGTCCCATTTCGGCCCGGAACACAACTTCTTATGTGTTTTGCCCATGTTTCACAGTTTCTCCTGGACGGTCAACGTTCTGTTGCCTCTCTACCTGGGCGCCCGGGTGACCGTCAAGGAAGCCTTCCAGCCCAAGGATATATTTCGCACCCTGGTAGAGGAGGATATTACCATCTTTTGCGGTGTGCCGGCCATGTTCACCGTGTTGTGGCGGATGGGGGAGAAGGGACGGTTTAGAGCTCTAAGATATGGCATTTCCGGGGGCGCGCCCCTGCCGCCCGAGGTGCAGCGGGGCTTTGAAGAAAAATACGGCTGTCCCCTGGTGGAGGGCTACGGGCTTTCCGAAGCCTCGCCGGTAGTGACCTTAAATCCCCTCTACGGGCTGCGCAAACCGGGTTCGATAGGTCTGCCCTTGCCCGGGGTAGAGGTTAAAGTGGTGGCTGACAACGATAATGAGGTGCCGCGCGGAGAAGTGGGCGAGCTGGTGGTACGCGGGGCCAACGTTATGCAGGGATACCACAATCTGCCGGAAGAAACGGCGGAGACTTTGAGGGGCGGTTGGCTGCATACAGGTGATCTGGCCCGGCAGGATGAAGACGGCTATTTATATTTGGTGGACCGGAAGAAGGACGTTATAATTCTCAGCGGGTTTAACGTTTATCCACGGGAAATAGAAGATGTGCTCCTCACCCATCCGGCGGTGCAGGATGCGGCGGTGATCGGGGTGGGGGATCCTCTGAAGGGAGAAACCATTAAGGCCTTTGTCGTCCTCAGGGGAGGGGCTGAAGTCAGACCCCAACACCTCCAGGAGTTTTTGAAGGAGCGTCTGGCAGCTTACAAGATACCGCGTCAATGGGAGTTTGTGGAAGAGCTCCCCAAGAACGCGACGGGTAAGGTGCTAAAAAAACTGTTAAGGACTAAAGAAACAGGCAGGGAAGGATTGAACAAGTGAAAGCCGGAGGCATTGCCCTGGCAGGTGGAAAAAGTACGCGCATGGGTACCAACAAGGCCTTGCTTTCCGTTGGCCGGGATACCATGCTGGGAACCATTGTATCGGTGTTGAAGTCCCTGTTCCCGGAGACCCTGGTGGTGACCAATGAACCGGAATTGTACCGGGATTTAGAGGTGAAACTGGTAGGGGACATCTTTCCGGGCATGGGGCCTTTGGGCGGAATCCACGCCGGCCTGGCGGCCTCACCCTTCCGGCATAACTTTGTGGTGGCCTGCGATATGCCCTTTTTAGAGCCCGGGCTGATTGCGTATATGCTGGAGCAGGCCGAGGGATACGATGTAGTAGTCCCGCGGCTGGGGGATTACCTGCAGCCCCTGCACGCCGTCTATTCCAAGGATTGTCTGCCGGCCATTGAAGACTGCCTGCGGAAGGGCGTTACCAAGATTATCGCCTTTTACCCCGAAGTGCGGGTGCGTTATATCGAGGGGGAGGTCCTGGAGAAGTACGGGGACCCGGGAAAAATCTTCTTTAATATCAATACGCCGGCGGACCTGGAGTGGGCCCGCAGCCGGGTTGAGGAGGAAGGAAAGGAGTGAACGCACTGTTATCCTGGGAAGAAGGTCTGTCCCTCCTGTTGAAGGAAGCGGCCCCCCTACCTCCCCGGAAGGTGCCCTTACGACAAGCCGCCGGAAGGGTTCTGGCCGAGGAGATTGTGGCTGGGGCCCCTTTTCCTCCCTTTGCCCGCTCCCTGGTGGACGGCTATGCCCTGGGTCCGGCGGCGGCCGGCTACCGGTTGGTGGGAGAGGTACCGGCGGGAAGCCGCTATCCCGGCAGTTTGGCCGCGGGGGAGGCCGTGCGCATCTTTACCGGTGCCCCAGTACCCCCGGGAACGGTAACCGTGCTGCCCCAGGAAGTAGTAGAGCTGGGGGAAGACGGGAGGCTCGGCATCCTCCCCGAGACTGCCAACCTCCCGGCCCGGGGCTACGTGCAGGAGGCGGGCAGCGAGGTAAGGGTTGGGGAGAAGGTGCTGGAGGTCGGGAAGGTGTTGGGGCCGGCCGAGATCGGCCTTCTGAGCGCCTTGGGCCGGGAGGAGGTTTGGGTCCACCCGGGACCGCGCGTGGCCTTGGCGGCCGTGGGTAGCGAGCTTAAAGAATTGGGTAACCCGGCGGAGGGGGAAGGCCTGGTGGCCAGCAATCTATATGCCCTGGAGGCGGGTTTTCGCCTGGCCGGGGCCGAGGTGAACGTCCTAGCGGTGCTGCCCGACCGGATGGAGGCCCTGGCGGAGGGTTTGGAGCCTTGGCTGAAGAAGGCGGATCTGGTGGTTACGACGGGCGGGGCGGGAGGAGGGGATTACGATTTGGCCGCCCGTTCTTTCCGGGGGCTGGGGGCTCGCCTCCTTTTTACCCGGTTGAATTACCGGCCGGGAGGGGGCGTAATAGGGGCCGCAAGGGGGAGAACCCTTTTGTTGGGCCTTCCGGGAACCCCCTCGGCGGCCCTAGCGGGGTTTTATCTCCTGGCCAGGCCGGTGGTCGAGGCCCTGGGGGGAAAGCCTCCCGGGCCCCGTCGGTGCCGGGGGAAACTGGAGCGGCCTGTGGTCAGGGAACGCCGCACCCGCACCTTTCTTTTTGCAGCGGCGGAGAACGACGGGGGCTTCTGGCGGGTTGCGCCGGTGAACGAAGGACGGGGTCCCCTCCTGGCGGGGCTGGGGGCTGGCGTCCTCCTCGACTTGCCTGCGGGGAAGGAGCCCATAGCGCCGGGAACGGAGATAGATTTCATTCTTTTATAAAAGGAGTGAGGACATGATCCCTATTATTTCGGTGGTGGGCAAGTCCGACACGGGGAAAACCACCCTCCTTACCAAACTGTTGCCAGAACTCAAGGCCCGCGGGTACCGGGTGGCTACCATCAAGCATGACACCCACGGCTTCGACATCGATAAGCCGGGCAAGGATACTTGGAAACATGCCGAGGCCGGGGCCGACGTTGTGGCCATTTCTTCTCCGGCGAAGGTGGCCCTGATAGAAAAGGTGCCGCGGGAGCTCACCCTGGATGAGGTGGCCGAGCGCATCCAGGGCGTGGATATCATTATCACCGAAGGGTACAAGCGGGGCAACAAGCCAAAAATAGAGGTTCACCGGGCGGCAGTCGGCGGCGAGCTCCTCTGCACCGAAGAAGAGCTCCTGGCGGTGGTGACGGATGAACCGGTGCCGGTAAGGGTCCCTACCTTCGGCTGGGACGAGGTGGCCGGCCTGGCCGACCTCATTGAAGAGAGAATACTGGGTTCCGGTTCCCCTTCTCGGCGGCGGGAAAAGGGAATATAATAAACTAAATGGCAACCCTGCCGGGAGGTGGAAGAAATGGAGAAGCCCTTGAGCGCTTACGATCGAGCCATTCTCCAGTTGGAGCAGGATATTATGCGCATGGGGGAACACGTCTGCTCCAGCGTGGCCCAGGCTCTGGAAGCCCTCGTGAAGCAGGATGTGGCCCTGGCCCGGCAGGTCATCGAAGGGGATGCGCTTACCGACGACTGGAACTATTCGGTGGAAGAGAAGGCCCTGGAACTTATTTCTCTGCAACAGCCCCTGGATAGGGATTTGCGCGCCCTGGCCACGGTTATGCGGGTAGGACGGGAGCTGGAACGAGTAGGGGACTACGCGGAGAATATTGCGGAAACGGCCCTTCGGCTGGCAGACAAAGGGCCCTACTTTAAACCCCTGGTGGATATACCGCGCATGGCCGAGCTGGCCCAGGCCATGTTGCACCGGAGCCTGGAGGCCTTCGTGGCCCGGTCCATTCTTAAGGCCCGGGAAGTGATTCCCGCTGACGATGAGGTGGACCGCCTTTTCGAGAGCCTGTACGAGGAACTCATAGAGTATATGAAAAAGGGGCCCCAGTTCGTAGATCAGGCGAGTTACCTTGCCCTGGTCGCGCGCTATCTGGAGCGGATAGCCGACCATGCCGTTAACATCGCGGAAATGGTTATCTTCCGGGAAACGGGTATTCGACGCCCGAGCAAGGCTATAGAGGCCGAAACCCGTGACGACCCTGACCGCCGGAGGTCGTGAGCCGAAGTGGCCGCCTTTCAACTTTTGACCGGCCTCCTGGGGGGGCTGGCCCTTTTTATTTTCGGCACGTATCTAATCAGCGACGGCCTGCAAAAGGCGGCAGCCGCGGAGGTCCAAAAGCTCCTGGCGGCCGTCACCCGTTACCGGGTCGCGGGGATGTTGGCGGGGCTCGTGGTAACCGTTTTCCTGCAGAGCAGCGCAGTAACCAGTGTACTGCTGGTGGGCTTTGTCAGTGCGGGTTTGATGAGCCTGGGGCAGGCCCTGGGCGTGATTTTGGGGGCGGCCATCGGTTCCACGGTGACCGTCCAGCTGATTGTTTTTCGGGTGAGCGATTATGCGCCCTGGGCCCTCGTAGGGGGGCTCGTGCCGTATCTCCTCGCCCGGCGCCGGCGCTGGCGCTATTTAGGCCAGGCCGTTATTGGGTTTGGGCTGCTCTTTTACGGGGTGGGGGCCATGTCGGCCGCCGTGGAGCCTTTACAGGATTTTCCCGCCCTGATAAGCGGCCTGGAGAGGCTGGCCTTCCGGCCGGGGCTCCTTTTTTTGGTCTCTTCGCTATTCACGGCTGTGGTCCAGAGCAGCGCCGCGCCCGTGGCCCTCGCCATTTCCCTGGCCGGCCAGGGTCTTCTAGCTCTGGAGCCAGCCCTGGCCGTAGTCCTGGGGGCCAACGTGGGCACTACGGCCACCGGCCTTATCTCCAGCCTGGGGGCATCCCGCGAAGCCAAGAGAGTGGCCCTGGCCCATTTCTTTTTTAAAACGGCCGGCGCCCTGCTTTTTCTGCCGTTCCTCCGGTACTTTGGCGAGCTGGCGGCCGCGACGTCACCCCTGGTGACCCGGCAAATAGCCAACGGCCATACCCTCTTTAACGTCATTAACATGTTTATGTTTCTGCCCTTCACACCCCAGGTGGCCGGCCTGATGCGCCGGCTGCTCCCCGACGCTCCGCGGCAGGAAAGGGTGGCCAAGTACCTGGACGATAGCCTGCTGGAGGTGCCGGAGTTGGCCCTGGCCCAGGTCCGCTGGGAAATCCTGCGCATGGCCGAGATGATACGCCGAGAAATGTTTCCCCGGGTTATGCAGCCCCTGCCTTTGCGGGAAGTAAACCTTACCAAGAAGCTCCGCGAGGTGGACAACGTTCTGGATTACCTGTATCTGGCCATTGCCCGCTACCTGGCGCGCATGGCCGGCAGCCTAACCGAAAAGGAGGTCATGGAGAGGGCCAAGCTCCTGTACGTGGCCAATGATTTGGAACACATCGGCGATATAGTTATCCAAATGGCCCGCCAATGGCTGAAGATAGAAGAAACGGGTATTGGTTTATCCGAGGAGGGGCAGGCTGAACTCCAGGAAATGTACCGGCAGGTGCAGGAGAACTTCGATAGGGCGGTGAAGGCCTTCGCCGATGACGATTACCGCCTGGCCGTGGAGGTTATCAAGCGTCATCCCCATATCCTTAAAATGGAGAAGGCCCTGCGCTTTTCTCATTTTCAACGCCTGCAGCAGGAGAAGAAGCTGAGCCTGGAAACGACCTCGGTCCACATGGAACTTATCAATCACCTCCTGCGCCTTAACAGCCACAGCGTGAACATTGCCCAGGCCGTGATGGGGATTATTTAAGCATTGCAATGGGGCCCGGTAAGGTGTATGCTTAACTGGGCGCCAAAGGCATACAAAATATGGACTGAGGGGGTAGAAAGACGTCAATGCAAGGTCTGTGGGTAACCGAGTTGCAGACGCCGAGTCTTGCGTTGTCCTGCCGCGTCGTCAAGACGTTGCACCGGGAGAGAACGGCGTACCAGGATCTGGCGGTGGTGGAGACCGAAGCCTTCGGCCGGATGCTCCTGCTGGATGATGTGATCCAGACCACGGTCATGGATGAGTTCGTCTATCATGAAATGATCTCCCATGTGCCCCTCAATACCCATCCCCATCCCCGGGAAGTCCTGGTGATAGGCGGGGGAGACGGGGGAGCCATCCGGGAGGTTATCAAGCATACGGAAGTGGAACGGGCTGTACTGGTGGAGATCGATGCCCGGGTGGTGGCCAACGCTAAGGAGTATCTGCCGGAGATATCCTGCGGCCTGGAAGACGCCCGGGTGGAGATAAGATTCGAGGACGGGATAGAGCACGTCCGCTGGGTGCGGGACCAGTACGATGTAATTATTGTGGATTCCACGGACCCGGTGGGCCCGGCGGCCGGCCTCTTTTCCCGGGAATTTTACCAGAATGTGTATCATGCCTTGAAGGACGACGGGCTATTCGTGGCCCAGACGGAATCGCCCTTTTTCAACGCGGCGTTTATCCGTCGGGTGCAGAGGGACATAGCCGGTATTTTTCCGGTGACCCGGCTTTACCTGGCCACCGTGCCCACTTATCCGGGGGGACTTTGGACCTTCAGCCTGGGCAGCAAGAAATACGATCCCCTGAAGGTGGATCTCCAGGCCATTCCCTCCCTCCCTACCCGTTACTACTCTCCAGAAGTCCACAAGGCAGCCTTTGCCCTGCCGCCCTTTGTGCAGGAGATTTTGAGGCCGGGTGAAGAAGAGGAGATTTTCTGATGCTGGATGCCGGCAGCGGCGTGAGGTTCCTCCGCCAGGGGAGTTTCCTCGGAAGCAGGGAAGACTATGCCGGAGCAAGGGTCTGCCTGCTGGGTTTACCCCTGGATGTCTCCACCAGCTTCCGGCCCGGCTGCCGCTTTGGGCCTGCCGTCATTCGGGCCGTCTCGGAGGTACTGGAAGAATTCAGCCCGGCCGTCTGGAGGAGCCTGGGGGAAGTTCCTTTTTGCGACCTGGGCGATCTCGAGTTGATTCCGGGGGATATAGAAGAGAATCTTCACCGGATAGAGGGGGCGGCAGAGGCGATCCTAGGGGACGGCAAGTTCTTCCTCGCCCTAGGAGGGGAACACTTAGTAAGCTATCCTCTAATACGGGCGGTACGCCGCCGGTACCCGGACCTGGCGGTGATCCAGCTGGACGCCCATGCGGACCTCCGGGAGGAATACCTGGGGAAGCGCTATTCCCATGCTACGGTTATGCGGCTGGTGGCGGGGGAAATAGGGCCGGACAACCTGTACCAGTTCGGGGTGCGGTCCTGTACTTGGGAAGAGCTGGCCTACGGCAGCCGGGAAACCAACTTCTTCCTGGACAAGATTTTGGAGCCCTTGACCAGGTTGGTGCCCCACTTGACCGGCCGTCCCCTTTACCTGAGCGTGGATATCGATGTCATCGATCCTGCCTTTGCCCCCGGGACGGGCACTCCGGAGCCGGGAGGCTGCCGGCCCCAGGAGATTTTTGAGGCCATCTACAGCCTGAAGGGAAGCCGGGTGGTGGCCATGGATCTGGTGGAGGTCTGCCCGCCCCACGATTGCGGGGACATCACCTCCGTCCTAGCGGCCAAGATTGTAAGGGAAGCCGTTCTGTGCTTCGGCTGAAGCAAGATGCCCGGCCGTACATGCCCTTTAAGCATGGGAACCGACGGGAAACCCGGTCTGTCCGCCGCACGGGAGGCCGGGTTTTTCTTTTCGGTCTGCGCAAGGACGGTCCAGAAAATGTCTGCCGCAAGTTAAAATTCCAGGAGGAAATCGGCGGAGGGGCCTTGCCAAGGAAGCTATAAGGTGCTATAAAATACGACCAGAGGCTGGAGTGGGAGAAGGGGAGGCAGCAGTTTTGAGGTATTCGGTGATTAAAGAAAACGATATTTTCCTGCTCTTTGATAAACTAGGCGACGTCAGTAAAGCAGATGAAAATAGTTTAGGACTTTATACCCGAGATACCCGCTTTCTCAGCCGCATGGAGTTGTACCTTAACGGTTCCAAACCTACTCTGTTGGACCTGAAAACCGAAGGCAATAACGAGGCCGTTGTGCTGGCGACCAACCCGGAAATGAGTACGGCCGGCGGTTGGGTAGTGCCCCCTCATTCCCTGTTTATCCGCAGGCATTTATTCATTAGCGGGGGAGCCCTTTATGAAAAAATTCTCCTCCGGAACTACCACCGCCAGGAGATCGAAGTAAGCCTGGACTTATACGTGGAGGCCGATTTTACGGACATTTTTGAAGTGAGGGGTTGTGTTTCCGGGGGAATGGGCCGTAACCCCTCGGTCACCGTGGGCCGGCGGGAGCTGGCTTTTCAGTACCGGGGAGCCGATGGTTTGACCCGGCGTACGGAAATTAAACTGGATCCGGCCCCGGACGCGGTATCGGCCGGCGGAAAGCTGGAGTACCGAGTTAAGCTGCCGGTGAACGGTACTTTTGGCGTTACCCTTTTCGTAGCCCCCTCAATCGAGGGAGAACCCCGCCCGTCTCAGCGGAACACTACGGCGGTATTGCGGTCGATAAAGAAATCCCGGCGGGCGTGGCTCCGGGGTTGCACGGAAATAGTTACCGATAATCCCGATTTTAACTCCTGGGTAAGCCAGAGCCTTATCGACCTGCGGGCCCTCATGGTCGACTTCGGTGACGGGTTGTTCCCCGTGGCCGGCATCCCGTGGTTTGCCGTTCCCTTCGGACGGGACAGTATTATAACGGCAGTCCAGACCCTCTTGCTCAACCCGTCTATAGCACGGGCCATCATCCGGACCCTGGCCAGATACCAGGGGCAAAGGGTGGATCCCTGGCGGGACGAGCAGCCGGGTAAGATTCCCCACGAGATCCGGAGGGGAGAGCTGGCCAACCTCCGGCGGATACCCCATACCCCCTATTACGGGACCGTGGACGCCACGCCCCTCTTCCTGGTCTTGCTGGCGGAGTATTACCACTGGACAGGAGACGAGGCTTTCGTCCGTGAGTATCTGCCGGCCGTTGATTACGCCCTGGGCTGGATCGACGAATACGGAGACCGTGACGGGGATGGATTCGTGGAGTATTTGAAGGAATCCCCGGCAGGCATTGAAAACCAGGGATGGAAGGACTCGGGCGATTCCATCGTCCATAAATCGGGTGCCCTGGCCGAGGCTCCCATTGCCCTGGCCGAGGTCCAGGGATATATATACGACGCCAAGATAAAATGGGCGGCCATATTCGACGGTATGGGGAATAATGCCAAGGCGGAAGAACTGCGGAAGAGTGCCGTAAGTTTGAGGCAAAACTTCCGGCGGGCCTTTTGGATGGAAGGGGACGGGTTCATCGCTCTGGCCTTAGATAAGGACAAACGCCGGGTGGAGACGGTTACCTCTAACGGGGGACACTGCCTGTGGTCCGGTTTGCTGGACGAGCATGCGGCCCAACGGGTGGCGAGAAGGCTTTTGGCGCCGGACATGTTTTCGGGATACGGAATCCGTACCATGAGCAATAAAGCCCGGGCCTACAACCCCATCAGCTATCACAACGGCTCCGTTTGGCCCCACGATAATTCCCTCATCGTGATGGGGCTGGTGCGCTATGGCTTCCGACAGGAGGCGAACCTGGTGATCGAAGGCCTATTCCAGGCGGCCAGGCACTTCGGCTATCGCCTGCCCGAGCTGTTTTGCGGGTTTGCCCGGGAAGAGGGCCGCCCCGTACCCTATCCTGCCGCGTGTTCTCCCCAGGCGTGGGCGGCGGGTACCGTATTTCTGGTATTGCAGGCCATCCTCGGCCTCTTCCCGAGGGTGACGGCGGGCGAGGTCTTCCTGGACCCGGTTCTTCCGGAAAGTATATCCTTCATGCGGATAAAAAATCTGCAGGTGGGTCCGGGAACCGTGGACCTCTTGGTACGGCGGGAGGGCGGCCGCTCCTACTGGGAGCTGTTGAGAAACGGCTCGGGCCTCCGGATCGTACGGGGCCTCCTCCATCCCGCCGCCTAGGGATTTTAGAGGCTTCCGGACTGGCGTATCCCCATTTTGAGTCTAGGCCTGCAAAAACTGGGGATAACTCAGGTTTCCGGACCGTTGACTCCGGCGACGACCCATGCTATAATAACTACCGCAGCGCGAGCTGCGGGCGATTAGCTCAGGGGGAGAGCACTTGCCTTACAAGCAAGGGGTCGGTAGTTCAAATCTACCATCGCCCACCACACGCGGAGCCGTAGTGTAGCGGTTTAACATGTCGGCCTGTCACGCCGAAGATCGCGGGTTCGAATCCCGTCGGCTCCGCCATTGTGCCCCGGTAGCTCAGTTGGTAGAGCAGTGGACTGAAAATCCACGTGTCGGCGGTTCGATTCCGCCCTGGGGCACCATTATGGAAAGTTAAAGGGGTTTCAGGGATGCTGAAACCCCTTTTTTGTTAGCGGAACTAGTGATGGATCTGTCCCCGGGCCAGGGAAGCGAAAATTCCCCCTACGGAGAAGACAGTGAAGGCAATGAAGGACAGGCTCATGCTTTTAACCAGGAGATCGGCGTTCTGGGGGCTGATCTGGATGCCCCTGAAGTAAAGGTTAAACATTACGGTAACGATGGCCATGCTGAAGGCCTGCCCCAAAAGGCGCATAGTCCCCAGGATGGACGAGGCTACGCCGTAGTAGGCTTTGGGTGCCGAACTCATCACGGCATTGGTGTTGGGTGAGGAAAAGAGGGCGAAGCCGACCCCCAGGAGCAGGAGAATGGCGGCGACCAGTAGAAGGGGAGACTGTAGGCTTAAGGTGGATAGCACTAGGAGGCCCAGGGACGTTAGGCCCATACCTGTAGAGGCTACGATGCGGGGCTCCACCCGGTCGGAGAGCTGGCCTGCTATAGGGGAAATCAGTACCTGGACCACAGGCTGGATCAAAAGGATGAGCCCGGCGGTTTGGGCGTCCAGGCCCTTGGCTATCTGGAGGTACAGGGAAAGCAGGTATCCCACGGCATAGGTGGCGCTGTAGTTGATCAGGGCGGCCAGGTTGGAGAAGGTAAAGGCCGGGTTGCCCTTAAAAAGCCGAACGTTCAATAGGGGAAAGGGAGCCCGTGATTCCTGCCAGGCGAAAAGAAGGATGCCGGCCAGGCCGGCGAAGAAAAGCCCCTTGGTAAACGCCCCCAGGGAAAAGGTGGAGGCGCCGTAAATTACGGCGGCCAGGCTCAGCACAGACAGGAGAGAACCGGCCCAGTCGAACCTTTCATCCCTGACTCCTACCCATTCTCCCTCCAGCTTGGCCCCGGCAACGGCCAGGGTGAACAGCCCCACTAGGGCGTTGGCACCAAACAGGAAGCGCCACCCCAGATAATGGGTGATTATTCCTCCCAAAAAGGGGCCGGCGGACAGACCGGCGTAAACTGCCGCGGCGTTTATCCCCAGCACCCGCCCCCGCGAATGGGCGGGAAAGGTGGAAATAAGGATGGCCACGGCGGTGCTGAAGATCATGGCGCAGCTTATCCCGTGCAGGGCCCGGGTGACGATTAAAAAGGGCAGGGTCGGAGCCAAGGCTGAGAGCAGGGAGAAAAGGGTATATCCCGCCAGACCTCCCAGGAACATTTTCTTGCGGCCGTAGAGGTCGGCCAGCCGACCCAGGGGTAGGAGAAAGGCGGCCGAAGTCAAGAGGAACGCCGAAACCACCCAATTGAGGCTCAAAGCTTCGGCGTGGAACTCGGCGCCGATGGTGGGGATGGCCAGGTTAATAGAGCTGCCCATAAAGGGGGTCAAGAAAGAGGCCAAAGTACATACCAGCAGGGCGTAGTTGCGGCCGGTTGTTAGTTGTCGGCTTTCTTCCACGGTTTACCTCTCCCCTTTAGTGCTGACTTTTTTAGTAAATCATACCCCTATTATATCACTTCTTCAAAAACGCAAGGCCAAAGTATGGTAAAATAACCCTTAAGGGCCCGTGGCGGGGAACCCGGCTCCGGACGCGGCGGGCAACACTGTGGAAGGAGTAAGAACGGGCAAGGTATCATTTCCGGAACAGAAAGGATGGAGAATATGGAGTGGGGAGTAAAGGTTGCCGGTTGTCTTGAGAGGGTGCGGGAGCAGCGGCCCTTGATCCACCATATTACCAATTTGGTGGTTACCAATGTTACGGCCAACGTTACCCTGGCCGTGGGCGCCTCCCCGGTTATGGCCTACGCCCCAGAGGAGGTAGCGGATATGACCAGACTGGCCCAGGGGCTGGTCTTAAACATGGGCACCCTTACCCAAGAGGTGGTAGAGGCCATGTTGCTGGCGGGCAAGGCGGCCAAGGAGGCCGGGATACCGGTAATTTTCGATCCGGTGGGTGCGGGAGCCACCGCCTTCCGCACGTCAGTGGCCCGGAAGATAATGGAGGAGATCCCCGTGGACATCCTGCGGGGCAACGCGTCGGAAGTAGCCTGTGTGGCGGGACTCGGAGGGCAGACCCGGGGGGTGGATGCGGGCCACGCCCCCGCCGGTGATGTGGCGGAGTTGACGAGGGAGACCGCCCGTAAGCTCAAAACCGTGGTGGTGATAACCGGGGCCACCGACTATGTCAGCGACGGGACCAGGTTGGTGGCGGTGGACAACGGGCATCCCCTGCTGACCCGGGTCACGGGGACGGGGTGTTCGGTTACTTCGGCCATCGCGGCCTTCCGGGCCGTGGAGGCCGATGGGGTGGAGGCCGGTGCGGCAGCCCTGGCCTATTTCGGCCTGGCGGCAGAAAAGGCGGCAGAGGCTGCCGGCGGCCCCGGAAGTTTTCAGGTGGCCCTTTTGGATGCCTTGTATAATTTGACCCGCGATGGGCTTATCCGGGGGGTAAGGATTCGTGAGCTGTAGGAGCCGGTAGGGGTGAGGAGGGGATAAGGTGTTTCCTTTTTTGTGGCCCCTGATCTTTTTGTTTGTTATAATACCTCTACTGGTCCTGTCCCTTTTCTTGAACCTGGCGGTGTTTTCCTTTGCCAAGCTGGGCCTGACGCCCATGGGAGCGCTGCTGTTGCTTCTAGGGTCCCTTGCCGGAAGTCTGATCAATATTCCCTTGTACCGCCAGCGGATATACGACCATGAGCCCCCGTGGCATCCCTTTTTATTTTTCTTTTACTACCCTCCCCAGATAAACTACCAGGTGGTTTGTATTAACGTAGGAGGAGCGGTAATACCGGTGCTCTTTTCCTTATACCTTTTAAGCACCCGGGCGCCTTTCGGACCCACCTGCCTGGCCACCCTAATCGTAACGGTGGTCACCAAAGCCATGGCCCGGGTGGTGCCCGGGGCGGGTATTACCCTGCCCACCTTTATTCCGCCGGTGGTGGCGGCCCTGGCGGCCATCTTAATTGCACCCGATAACGCGCCTCCGGTGGCCTATGTGGCGGGAGCCCTGGGTACCCTACTGGGAGCCGACATCTTAAACCTGGGCGACATCAAGAGGCTTAAAGCTCAAGTGGTCAGCATAGGGGGCGCGGGGGTTTTCGACGGCATCTTTCTGGTGGCCCTGGCGGCCGCTTTGCTAAGTTAAACGGTTGTCGCCCGTGGGAGACTAAACCTTAATGGTTGTTTCCAAAAGAGCTGTGGAGGAGAACCTTCTGTGGTGTTGATGCCCCGCTATGCGCACCTTCAGAGGCTGCGGAGGATAGCCAACGTCCTGGCCAAGCACGGCTTCGGCTATTTCATCGACCAGCTCGGCTTTAGCGGTTTGCTCGGCCGCGGCGACGGAAGGGAAAAAATCCACCTGTCCCGGGGAGAAAGGCTGCGGCTGGCCCTGGAGGAGCTGGGGCCTACCTTTATAAAACTCGGCCAATTCTTGAGCACCCGCCCCGACATAGTCCCCAGGGATATCGTAAAAGAATTAAGCCTCCTCCAGGACAGGGTGACTCCTTTTGCCACCGAAAAGGTGTATGAGATCCTCCGGGAGGAGCTGGGGGAGGGCTGGGAGGAGATTTTTGCTTCCTTCGACCCCGAGCCCCTGGCGGCAGCCTCCCTGGGCCAGGTACATTTGGCTACCCTGGCCGGGGGGCAAAGGGTGATCCTGAAGGTCCAGCGGCCGGAAGTGGCGCGGGTTATTCACACCGATCTGGAGATCCTCCACTACGTAGCCCAGGTGGCCCAGAGGCACAGCGTTTACGGCCAGATTTACGACTTCGTGGCCATGGCCGAGGAATTCAGCCGGGCGCTCAAACAGGAGCTGGATTATACGGCCGAGGGGCGTAATGCCGACCGGCTCCGGCAGGCCCTGCGGGACGAAGAAGGGGTATATGTACCTCGCGTATACTGGGAGTATACTACGGGCCGGGTTTTGACCATGGAATTCGTGGAGGCCGTAAAGATCGGCGATTTGGAGGAGCTCGGTCGCCGGGGATACAGCCGCCGGAGGATAGCCGAGAACCTGGTGCGGGCCTTTTACCGGCAGGTGCTGGTGGGAGGGGTTTTCCACGGAGACCCCCATCCCGGCAACCTGGCCGTTCTCCCGGGAGAAAGAGTTGTCCTCATGGACTTCGGCGTGGTGGGCACCCTGTCGGAGGAACACCGGCGGGAGATAAGCCGCCTGGTGTTGGGTATGGTAAGGCGCCGCAGCAGGGACGTGGTGCGCAGTATGGTTAACCTGGGGACCGTGCCTCCTGATCTGGATATGAAGGCCCTGCGCAGGGAGATCGACATGCTGCGCCAGAAGTATTTGGCCGTGCCGCTAAAGGATATTAAGCTGGGCCCGGCGATAGACGAGCTCGTCGAAGTGGCCTTCCGGTTTCGTATCCGTATGCCGGCTGAATTTACCCTCCTGGCCAAGACCCTTCTCTCCTTGGAGGGCCTCATAACCGCTTTAGACCCTGATTTGAGCTTTATCCAGCTTTCCACTCCCTATATTTGGGAGCTGGTCCGGCGCCGGTACCAGCCGCGGGAGGTTTGGCGGGCGGTGGAGGAGAACCTGGGGGCATATTTAGACATAGCCTTTGAACTTCCCCTACAGGTCCATCGGGTCCTTTCCCGCCTCAGCCGGGGGGACTTGACGGTTAAGCTGGAGCACCAGGATTTGCGGTCGCTCTTTCGGCACCTGGAGGCGGCAGTGAACAAGCTGAGCCTGAGTCTGATCCTGCTGGCCTTCAGCATCATCATGGCCGGGTTAATCATCAGCGCCGGTTTGGGGGCCCTTCCCCTGACGGGTAGCCGCTTCTTCTTTCGCCTTCCGGTACTGGAAATCGGCTCGGTGATAGCCGTCGTCCTTTTTACCTGGCTGCTGTCCATAATCCTTAGGGGAGGTAGATTCTAGATGCCCAGGCGCAGGCGTCCGTGGAAAGGCGGCCTATGAAGGCGGTGCCGGGAGGATCTTGGGAAGGCTGCGGCGAAGTATAGTATACTGTACAGCATCTCTATCAGGAATCGGGGTTGAGGAATGAAGATTATTATTGTTGGGGGCGGCAAAGTAGGGGCACAGCTGGCCAAAGAGTGTCGTCAACTTGGCTACCAGGTGGCCCTCATCGAGTATGAGCGCAGCAGGGGCGAAAAACTGAGGCGGGAGCTAGGGATCCCGGTGGTAATCGGCGATGGCACGGATCCCCAGGTAATGAAGGCTGCCGGCGCGGAAGAAGTTGACATCGTAGTAGCCGTGACGGATGACGACCAGGATAATCTTATTGTCTGCCAGCAGGCGGAAAGGAGATTTAAGGCCAAGCGTACCCTGGCTTTGGTCAACAATCCTGGGAACGAGAAGCTTTTCAGCTGGCTGGGTGTGAATCAGGTAATCGGTCCTACCTCGTTAATCCTGGGCCTCATCCAGGGAACCGTCGACATGCAGCAGACCACTACCCTGTGGATGCAGGGTATCAAGGATCTCAAGATGATCCAGGTGAAGATAAACCCCGGGGCTCCGGCCGTCAATTTGAGGGTGAGGGACCTCAACCTTCCCAACCAATGCATTTTGGTAACCATCGTACGGGGAGAGACCGCCATCGTCCCCGGAGGCAATACCTGCATCAAGGCCGGCGACCTGGTCTTCGCCCTGACCCATCCGAGTGTAGAGGCCGAAGTGGAAAAAGTGTTGGTCGGCACGAAGCTCGAAAAAGACTGAGTTATCCCCACTTTTCGCTGTGGTGGCCTGCTTCGGCTTCAAGCGAGCGAACAAGCCTTCGGGGTAGACGTTCTTGCCGCCGAGCGGCACCAGCAGAAGGATGAAAACAAACAACGGGCCGGCATTTCTCTTGAGCCGGCGATTTGGTCCGAGGGACCCAGCAGCCTTGGCGAAGCCGAGGAGGGAGGGCGGGGCCGAGGACAGGAAGTCCGAGGCCGGCCTCTGAAGCAAGGATGCTGAATAGGCCGGGAACCCCGCCCGAGCCTGAGCCGTAGGCTGATCCGCGAGGACCACTTAGCGAGCGAAAACAATGCCGGCCTGCAGAGAAGCTATTTTTGGGATAGCCAAACTTAACGAAGCCGAAAGCAAAAGGACCCGAGGTACAGGTAGCTTTGCGGCCGGCAACTGAGCCGTGCGTCGAATTTGCCGGGAAGTCCGCCTTAAGCTCTGAGGCTTTTGTGATAGTTTGGTCCGCGAGGGAAACCATAAGCGAGCTGAAGCTAAGCAGGCCACAGTCAAAAGTGGAGATGCGCCAGCGAAAAAGAACCTTGACGGCCGGGAATGCTCTATGCTATAATCTATCGTGCAAGGGTTGTGCGGAAGTAGCTCAGGGGTAGAGCATCGCCTTGCCAAGGCGAGGGCCGCGGGTTCAAATCCCGTCTTCCGCTCCATTTTTTATATGAGGATTGCTTTTGAGGCGCGGTGGCGAAGGGGCTAACGCCGCGGTCTGCAAAACCGCTATCCGCCGGTTCAAATCCGGCCCGCGCCTCCAGTACTTAAAGGGGGACCATTTTGGAGAAGGGAATGGTCTCCTATAATTTTGTTAAGGGCGGTGTTCGCGCCTATGGGCGGCGGCACGTGCGACCTTCCCCGCGCCAATCCTTTCATAGAGCTTTTGGATATCGAATTTATACACATAGAGCCGGGAGAGGCAGAGACGAGGCTCAAGGTGGCCAGCAAACACCTTAATCCCTGGAATTATCTCCACGGCGGAGTATTTGCCGCTTTGGCCGATACTACCATGGGAGCTGCGGTCCGGTCGTCTGCCGATGTCTATACTACTACCAATCTGGTGCTCAATTACATAAGGCCCGTAAAGGAGGGCGAAGAGATAATTTGCCGGGGTAAAGTGGTATACCCTGGCAGCCGCCTTATCCATGCGCAGGCTACCATGATGGTCGGTTCGCAGCTGGTGGCCACGGCCAGCGCTACTTTCTACGTCCTTAACTCCGTACGCTGAAGCAAACAAAGGGAATAGCGTACCGCCCGTCGTGGGGACGCAGCTTGCCTCGACCTCCGATGACAGGGGTTACTGCCCGTTCCTGTATCGCGAACCCTGGAGGGTTCAGAGGTGGACGCCCGGGCCGGCTTGTGCGTAAATGGGGGATAGTTTGGGCGGAATCGTTGTTGAAGAGGACCCTGCCAATATGATATAATTCTCCTGCGTAAGAGTACAGGCGAGAGTGGCGGAACAGGCAGACGCCCGAGACTTAAAATCTCGTGGACCGTTTGGTCCGTGCGGGTTCGAGTCCCGCCTCTCGCACCACAAGGGTTTGGCCTCCTCAGATACCCCAAAAAATCTCGTGGTCCTGAGGAGGTTGTTTTTTATGGGCAGGATAGCGAAACTCAACCCCAGGGTACTGGATTTATCCTATGCCCTAGATGAGTTTCTCCTCGCCAGACAGGCCGATGGCCTGGCACCGTCCACCCTGGAAGTCTACCGCCGCCACGTGGAGACCTTCCTGAAGGCCAGCCCCAACCTCACCACCTATGAGGCCCTGCGGAAGGCAGTTATCCGCTACTTCAGTCAGCCCTGTTCGCCCGCTTATCATAACATCAAACTACGCCACCTTAAGGCCTTCTTCAACTGGTGTGTGGCCGAAGGATATCTTCCGGCCAACCCCACAGCAAGGATAAAGAAGGCCAAAGAGGACTTAAGCAACATAAGGCATGTTCCTTTGGAGGCCATAAAGAAGCTGCTGCAGCAGCCGCCGCATAAGCAGACCTATGCAGGCTTAAGGGATTACTGCCTCCTGCTGGTGCAGATAGACACGGGGCAAGGCCGGGAGAACTGTTCCAGGTGAGGGTAAGCGATTTAAACCTTGAGGCAAGGGAGCTTTACATTCGCCCGGAAGTGGCTAAGACCCGTGTTGGCCGTACCCTGGTGCTGTCGCCCTTCACCACGCAGGCCCTACTGAAGCTCCTCAAGGTAAGACCCGCATGGTGGAGGGATGACGTGCCCCTGTTCGCCACCGAAAACGGGAAAACCCTTGACCGCCACCAGTGGGCCGAGAGGCTTAGAAAATACTGCCGTGAGGCAGGCGTCAAGGTCACAGCCTATGGCCTGCGTCACACCTTCGCCATCGAGTTCCTGAAGGAAGCCAATGACCCCTTCGCTTTGCAGAGGATACTGGGCCACCAGGACTTAGCCATGACCCGCAGGTACGTGCGCTACCTCGAGGAAGACGTGAAGGAGATCCACGAGAAAGCCTCACCTGTGGCAAAGCTCCAGCAGCTGGGCAGGCGTGCCAGCCGCCGGCTCTAGGCGCTAATTTGGCCTACAAGGCCGCGATAGAGGCCGGGCAGGTATAAACAAACCCCTTACCCGGCCATTTTGCGCCCGTCCTAGGGCCTTGTAGAAGACGTTCTTGCTAGGTGAGCGGGTGGGAACTTGTAAACAGGCACATGCATTATCCTCTCTTCTGCCGGTGGGGTCTCACGCATAGCGTCTAAGATGCGGCAAACTTCGGCCTCAAAGTATTTTTCACCACAGTTTTCACATACCCAGGCCGGCACACCCTCCACTAAGGTCAGTTGGTCGCCCCACCAGTTCTCGGCAGTGACCAGGCGCTGAACTGTCTTACCTCCGCAAAGATAGCAACGGGTCACCATGTCGTTTTTCACCCCCTCGTTTTCTCGTCTACCCATTTCGGAGGCTGAGGCTCGTAGACAGTTATAATGAGCAGTGTTCCCGAAGGGTCGAAGGCACAAACAACGTGCAATGGCCTTTCGTCTTCGGTATAACCCAGAATAAGAGCGCTCGGCCCACGGGGGTCGTTAGGGTAATTCTCTAATACTTCCCCGTTGTTGACCAGGGCATAAATAACTTCCTCATCCTTAATTTTGCGCTGTCCTGCTTTAACCCTCGCGTGGGCAGTCATGGCCCATTTGCCTTCTTTTATGCATTCACGTATTTTATCCAGCACTTGTGCTTGCTCCCCTTCTACGCCTGTGGAAAACTTTGCTTCCCATACAAGCCCGCAAGCCTGCAAGCCTGCGAGCCAGACCCATTAGCGGCCTTGCTTCTCATCGGGCACATAGGCAAGCAAGTCCCCCGGCTCGCAGTCGAGGGCCTTGCAAAGGCGATTAAGTGTTTCCATTTCCACAGCGGTAACGTTCTTATCGTGATAGTACTTGCTTATGGTCTCAGGAGCCAAGCCCGTCAACTTGGCTAAGTCGGCAATGCGGAGACGTCGCTCACCCATTTTCACGTGTAGTTGCCATACTATCATTACTGCTCTCCCTCTTTCCTATTCGAGTATAGCATAGCATTTCGCCAATTGCGATTCGGCTTTGTCCAAGTGTGGGTGGTAAACAAGCCAAAACCACTAGGCAGGGTGGCCTAGGGGTTTTCCCTTTCTCGTGGGCCCAGACACGCGGCCGGGCTGCGGCAGCAATTAACCCAAACCGCAGGCCCGGCCTCTATTCTTCCCAAGGGGCAAGAGCGGCAGCGGGCCTGGGTACCCCGCCCTAACTTCAAGCGGGAGCCGCCGCCTGTCCCGGTGCTAGCTTTCCATACCCAGGTCCCACACCAGCGCCTCTAGCTCCTCCGGGCTGATCTGGAGCTGAGGCACATTGACTTGTGTCGCTATAAAGCTCCCCGCCTTTTGCAGGAAACCCGCAATCTCAAAAACCAATCGCGCCGCCCTCATATCGCGATTCATCGCCTCTTCCACCACAGCCCTAAGCACCTGTGGAGCCGCCTCTACCGCCTCGGCAATCACCGCCTGCCGCTTCTCCTCCAGCACCTCGGGCCGGCGTTCTATCACGGCCAGGTTAGTGCGTGCGCCTTTTCTCACCAGCACCGCCTCCTTTCACATTGCGCAGGACTTCTTCTAGCAGCCGCCGGGCTTTGCGGTCTCCTCCAGCCGCCTGCTCCGCCAGCGCCTGCAATACCTGCGGGACGGCCCGCTCAATCGCAGCAGCGGCCTCCCGCCTCGCCTTTTCCATCTCCTGCCGCACGTTCGCGCACCTCCCCCGCACGCCTCATGAACTGTCTTAGCCACAGCCCTGCATCCCTGGGCCAGCGATAACGATTGCTGCACTTCCACAAGGCGTAAGTGAGCCTCAGGCAGTGGCGGCAGGCAAAGCCACTACCGCCAGGCGCGAGGAAGAGAGTGGGAGTTTTTCTGCCACAGGTGGGGCACAGCCACCAGCGCACCCACCCGCCGTTAGGGCAGGTGAGCGGCAGCCGCACACGCCGCACCACCTGCGCCCGCCTGGCCCACACCAGGTTAATTTTGTCCGGCCAGAGGACGTACCCCACTGTGGTCCAGCCGCCCTCAATGCGGCCACGGCTGCGGTTTTCACGGAAATCGTTTGCATACAGCCTTACACAATGTTCCACCACAGGCATAACCAACCACGTCCCTTTGGACACTATTGTAACACGGCGTTCGGCGATATGGTACAATAGACCCACGAGTACGGAGGAGGGATAGAGGTCAATTTTCCCTATACAAAGCTAAACAATCTATAGCTTTATTAGGTACTCATTGTGCAGACCCCAACGGACACCATACTGTTGGGGCCGACGGCTACCTCCGTCATCGTCCGGCTGCCCGGCACCCCTGTTAAACAGGGGAGGCCCACATTCCCCCGGTTCGGGCCTCTGGCTACCGGGCTGCTTCCCGGCGTTTTCCGTCCC
>DOLC01000005.1 GCA_003509545.1 Peptococcaceae bacterium | reverse complement strand
CACATGCCGCCGGCGCGGCTCCAGCGGGAGGAGGAAAACAGCGGGCCGGCATTTCTCGTTAGCCGGCGATTTGGTCCGAGCGGATGAGCAGACTTGGCGAAGCCGAGGAGGGAGGGCGGGGCCGAGGACAGGAAGTCCGAGGCCGGCCTCTGAAGCAAGGATGCTGAATAGGCCGGGAACCCCGCCCGAGCCCGAGGCCTAAGCCTTAGGCTGCTCCGCGAGGACCACTTAGCGAGCGAAAACAATGCCGGCCCGGATGGAAGTTATTTTCGGGGTAGACATCCATGCCGCCGAGCGGCACCAGCAGAAGAAGGAAAATAGCTAAAGCGTATTTTCGGGGTAGGAACCTTCAAGAGGCCCGGGCTCCTGCCGTAAGAAGGGAACGCAGAGTCTCCCCTTTCAGTGTCTCCTCCCGCAGCAGCCGATGGGCTATCTCCTCCAGCAAATCCCTGTGCCTGAGCAGCAGCTCCCCTACTTTTTTTTCCTGGACTTTAAGAATCTCCGCAGCGGCTCGGTGCATCTGCTCCCTACCCAGGCACTCCTCGTCCACTACTCCCAGCTCCGAAAGTCCGGAAACAATGATCACCTTGGCCAGCCGCACTGCCTCCTTAAAGTCGTTCAGCGAGCCGGTACTGCGGTTGCCCAGGAGCAAGTCCTCGGCCGCCGCACCGGCCAGGCAGATGCGGAGTTGCCCCTCCAGGTGTTCCCGCGTATAGAGGTACGCATCCTCCAGTTTCTGCCGAGTATAGCCCAAGGCCTGGCCACGAGAGGCAACGGTGACCCGGGTTACCGACCCCGGCTGGACTAGCTCCCCAACCAGGGCGTGTCCGGCCTCGTGCACCGCAAGCCGGTAGAGCTCCTCCTTGCGGGGTTTTCGCCCTATCTTCTCACCCAGCATTACCTTGTCCACGGCTTCCTGCAGGTGTTTCTGCCGGATGACCGGAGAATTGGCTCTCAGGGCCAGGATGGCCGCTTCGTTGGCTACACTTTCCAGGTGGGCCCCGGAAAAACCGAAGGTCTCCCGCGCTATACCCTCCAGATTAACATCGGGGCCCAGGGGTTTGTTGGAAGTATGAAGCTTGAGAATCTCCAGGCGGCCCTCCCGGTCCGGCAGCTCTACCTTAACATGACGGTCAAAACGGCCGGGCCTTAAAAGGGCGGAGTCCAACAAGTCGGGCCTGTTGGTCGCACCGATCACCAGAATTTGGGTGTCCTCTCCGGTCCCCAAGCCGTCCATTTCCACCAAGAGCTGATTGAGGGTCTGGTCGTATTCCAGGTGGGAGGCGTGGCTTCCCCTCTTGCCGCCCAAAACCTCCAGCTCGTCGATAAAAATAATGGCCCGGTTCTTTCCCGCCCTGCGGGCCAGGGATCTTGCCTCGCGAAAGAGGGATCTTATCCTCTGGGCGCCTACCCCGGCATAGACCTCGATGAATTCACTGCCGCTGGCGGCCAGGAACACGGCATCCGTATACGTGGCCGCCGCCCTGGCCATCAAGGTCTTACCCGTTCCCGGAGGCCCGCTTAAGAGAATACCCTTCAGAGGCCTGATCCCCATGGTGTGCAGCTGGTCACTGCGCCGCAAGAACTCTAGGGCTTCCTTGAGTTCCTGAACGGCCGCCGCCTGGCCCCCTATATCCTCAAAGGAAATATTCTGCCGCGGACAATAGGGGGCGTAGGACCTCGCCGGCAGCATACCCTTTCTGTCCAGCAGCCAGTAAAGGCCTGCTCCCATGCCCCCTAGCAGGAGCAGGGGCCCTACGTCATAACCCTGGAAGAGTAGAAAGATCAGCAGACCCAGCGCCCCGCCGGCCGCCAGCTCCTTAAGCACCGGCCCCTTCACCTACGAGACCCTCCTCCCCCCGAAGCCCCCACGGGACGATCTCATACAGGTAATAGGGTCCCTGATAGAGGGCCACGTAAATACGCCTGCCGTCCATATCCAATTTTATCTCCATACCGGCGGCGCGGGCCCGGCTCTCCAGCTCTTGGGCCATGGAGGTGAAATTTCCCCTCACCGCAGCCTCGTAGACCGCGAACTGGCCTTGGGCCCACAGCTCTTCCAGGGCGGCAGAACGGCGGTCCGCAAGGAGCAGCCGGAAGGTGCCTGGCCGGTAATACCGCTCCAGAGTCCCTTCCAAGCTACGGTAAGTGGCCTTCAGGTTTTCCACCCGTCCCAGGTCCACCACCACTCGCTCCATGCCGTCTACTCTTTGAACCGTCACTCCTTCTACCCCGGTCAAGGCCTGCAACTCTTCCCGTACCTGCCGGTCGAGGAAGAATTTCTCGTATACGAATTGTCCCCCCCAAAAAAGGGCCGCACTTAAAAGGCAAGCCGCTGCCACATATGGAAGGCGCCAACCTTGTCCTAGCAAAGGTAACACTCCCCTCCGGTTAGCACCTTCCATTATAACAAAACCTCCCGGGGGAAACCTTAGTAATTCCTTGGAACTGCTGGATTAAACCACAACCTCTCCCCCGAGATCGTAGACGCCCTCTACACTGGTTATCCTGGCCCTTACCATATCTCCCGGCCGACATTTTCCGCGGAGGTATATCACCCCGTCCACCTCCGGGGCCTGGCGGAAGCTGCGGCCTACATAAACTTCTTCCCGCCCGTCCCCCGCCTTCTCCTCCACCAGGACCTCCAGTTCCCTGCCGACCCAAGCCGCGTTGTTTTCTTCGGTAATGGGCTCCTGGTGTACCAACAGGCGCCTGTACCTGCTACGCTTCACCCTTCCCGGTACCTGCCCTAGCATGGCGGCCGCCGGGGTGCCCTCTTCCGGCGAATAGGTATAGGCCCCCACCCAGTCGAAGCGGACCTCTTCCAGGAACCCCAGCAGCTCACGAAAATGCTCTTCCCGTTCCCCGGGGAAGCCTACGATGAAAGTCGAACGCAAGGCTATGTGGGGTAAACAAGTCTTCAACCTGGTAATTACTTTCCGGGCAACGGCCAGGGTGCCGGCCCTCCCCATGGCCCGCAAAATATCAGGGTGGGCATGCTGCATCGGCAGGTCCAGGTAGGCACATACTTTATCTTCGCCGGCCATAACTTCTATAAGTTCGGGGGTTATTCTGGTGGGGTAGGCGTATAATAACCGCAACCACCGGACCCCGGGAAGGGAGGTCAGGGCCTTCAGAAGCTCGGGCAAGGCATACTTGCCGTACAGGTCTCTTCCGTAGGCCGTAGTATCTTGGGCCACCAGCACCAGCTCCCGGGCTCCCCGGGAAACCAGCCATTCCGCCTCCCTAACCAGCTCTTCTTTAGGACGGCTGCGGTAAGGTCCTTTAATGAAGGGTATGGTACAGTAGGTACAGGCATTGTCGCATCCCTCGGCTATTTTCAAATAGGCGCTAGGGCCGTTTGCGACCCTGCGGCGGGGCAGGCCCCGGAGATCCCCTTCCCCGGGTCCCGGTATGTCCACCAAACGCTCCCCCCGCAACACGCCCTCTATTATCTCCGGCAGCCGCGGGATGGCCTCAGGCCCTATAAAGGCCCCCACCTCGGGCAGTTCCTGCCATAGTTCAGCCCCGTGCTGCTGGGCAAGGCATCCTGCAACGATTAGGACGGGATAACCTTCTTCCCTTCCGGAAGCAAGGCCCAAGATGGTCTGCAGGGCCTCTTCCTTGGCCGCCCTTATAAAGCTACAGGTATTAACGATAACTACTTCTGCCTCTTCAGGAGTTTCCACTACCTCGTATCCCCTGTTTTCCAGCACCCCCAGCATATATTCGCTGTCCACTTCGTTCTTAGCGCATCCCAGGGTAATTACTGCTATTCTAACCATTACGCATCCACTATCCTTAGGGTTCCTTTCCCCTTCGGGATAAGGCTCGCCCCCTTCATTCTTCGCCCGCCTCCGGGGCCCTGAAGGTACGGGTTACCACTTCGCCCACCCTGCCCAGGGGCGGCAACAGCTCTCCGTTGACAGTAACCTCGGCCACACCCGCGCTCCCCAGGGTAAGGGTTATGGCTTCGTCCCCGCGGAAGGTCCGAGTGTCTCCGGCTCTGAGGGTGCCGGAGAAGGCGTCGCGGCCGTCCACCCTAACCCCTATCCAGCACTCCCGCTCCCGGACGTACACTTTAACTTCCACTCCCCTGACTTCGGGAACCTGGGCCGGCGGCGGCTCCACCGGCGGCGGGGACGGCGGCTGGGCCTCGGGAGGGGTCACCTCTCCGTTCGCCAGGGGAGGAGGGAACGGCGAACTTTCCTCCGGAACCGGCCGGGACCGGTTATAAAGGTGGTTCAAGCCCCAAAGGAGGAACAATACCAGAACCACGACCCACCAGCGGCCGATACCCCTTTTCCTGCCCTCTTCCCCCTGTCCACGTCCGGGGGAGGCAATCCTGTATTCTTCCTCTTCCTCCGCGGGCAGTTCGGCCTTGAGCTCTTCTACCAGCTCCTGGGGGTCTAACCCCAGATAGCGGGCATAACTACGCAAAAAACCAATAGCATACACCCGCCCCGGAAACTGGTGAAAATCCCCCTTTTCCAGGGCGTCCAGGTACTTAAGCCTTATTTTGGTGGCTTCCTCGGCCTCCCTTAAAGTGATACCCTTCTCTTCCCGCGCCCGGCGCAGCTCCTCACCTATTCTCCCCATAGCCCCACCCCTGCAACCCGTTCTTTCCTGGCAACTCGCCCCTTTGGTACTTCGACAACGACCCGGGAAATCCTTCTATAAGTTTAAATATCAGCTGTTTCACCGAAAATTCGCCGATACTCTTCCCAATTAATGAGGATGGCGCGCGGTTTGGTTCCCTCCGGCCCTCCGACGAAACCCCGCGCCTCCATCATATCCATCAGCCGCGCTGCCCGGGCATATCCCACCCGCAGGCGCCGCTGGAGCATGGAAATAGACGCCTGTCCGGTCTCCAGCACAACACGTACTGCGTCGGGCAGGAGTTCGTCACCGCCGTCCTCTTCCGAATAAGGCTGCTCTTCTTCTTTAAGGAAATTGGGGTCGTAATCGGGACGGGCCTGCTGTTTTATGTAAGTGACCAGATCTTCGACCTCCCGGTCAGAGACATAGACTCCCTGGACGCGAATAGGCTTGGCCGCCCCCGTGGGCAAGAACAGCATGTCGCCCCGGCCCAGGAGCTTTTCGGCTCCCCCCATATCCAGAATGGTGCGGGAATCGATCTGGGAAGAGACGGCAAAGGCTATGCGTGCCGAAATATTGGCCTTGATCAAACCGGTGATAACATCCACCGACGGCCGCTGCGTGGCCACCACCAGGTGTATGCCCGCCGCCCTGGCCATCTGGGCCAAGCGGCATATGGCATCCTCCACATCGGCAGGGGCCACCATCATAAGATCGGCCAGTTCGTCGATGAGGACCACTATTAAGGGTAAGGCGCCTTGCCCCTCGTTCTCCTTTTGTTGCAGGCGGTTATAACGGCTGAGGTCTTTTACCCCCGCCGCCGCGAAAAGCTCATAGCGCTTTTCCATCTCGTTTACCACCCAGTGCAGGGCGGCGGCCGCCTTTTTGGGATGGCTGACCACCGGCGCCAGGAGATGAGGTATGCCGTTGTACTGGGTCAGTTCCACCATTTTGGGATCGATCATCAAAAGCTTCAGCTCATGGGGCTTGGCCTTGAAAAGCAGGCTACAAATAATAGAATTCAGGCACACGCTCTTGCCCGAACCGGTAGCCCCCGCGATGAGGAGGTGGGGCATTTTGGCCAGGTCGGCGATTACGGGATTGCCGGCGATATCCTTCCCCAAGGCCAGGGTGAGTTTACTGGCCGACTCGGTAAAGGCCGGGGTTTCCAGCACTTCCCGCAAGTGCACCAGGGCCACTTCTTTGTTAGGTACTTCAATACCCACGGCCGCCTTGCCCGGAATCGGCGCCTCAATCCTCACCTGGGGGGCGGCAAGGCTTAGGGCTATATCGTCGGCCAGGCTTACTATGCGGCTCACCTTAATCCCCGGCGCCGGCTGTACTTCGTAGCGGGTGACCGCCGGGCCACAGCTCACCTGGGTAACCTTTACCTTGACGCCGAAACTGTCCAGGGTATCCTCCAAGATTTTAATGCGCTCGGCAATATCCTTTTCCAAGCGGGGATTTTTCACCCTTACAGGCTTGCTCAACAAATTAAAGGGCGGCAGAACGTAGTCCCCCGGCGCGCAGCCCTCCGCGGAAAAAGGAAGTTCACCTTCCGTCGCCTCCGGGGAAGGCAGAGGGCTGCGGGACCTCCGGCGCCGCCTGCCCTCCTCCTCCAGCGCCGGAGGGACAGAAGGCTCGGGATATATCCTGGGCGGCGACGCCTCCTTGGCCTCCGGAGTTAAGACCGGCGTAGGAGGAGGGTTGTCCATAATCACGGGGACCACTTCCCGCTCGGCCCTGGCCTTCAACTTAGGCGGTTTTTCTTCCTCTCCGTTGTCTCCTACTTCACCGCCCGGGACGTCGGTGTAGAGGAAATTGACCAGCCACTCCCTAAAGCCGGAGGCCGCGGTCTTAAACCGGTGCCAGGCCGACGCCAAGCCCTTGGACAGGGAAACCCCCGTAAGAAGAACAAAGGCTATCACCACCAGGGCTCCCATGACAATCCAAGTACCTATCCTTCCGAACACCGTCCCCAAAATTACCGAAAACAAGGCTCCGAGTAGGCCGCCACCGCCGCCGGCCATGCCTACGGCCAGCACTTCCTTGGCCCCACGCCCCGGCAAATACGGCTGGTGAAGGGCACTTAGTAAAGTCAAAATAAAAATCAATATCCCGACGAGGCGGGCGTTCAGATCCCGGGCCCGGCCGCCGACGATCAACCTCAGGCCCCACAGGGCGAAAAAGATAGGAACCAAGAATTTGCCCTGGCCCGTCAACCCCTGAAGAACACGAACCATGAACTGGCCTAGGGCTCCGATGCTTGCGCTGGGGGATACCCATCCCACCGAAGTCGTATACAGGCCTGCGGCGAACAGGAGGGCCAAAGCCAGCAGCACCACACCCAGGATTTCATTCTTCAACCTGTTGGTCACCGTTTTGGTCGGCGGCATTTTGCATCCCCCCAGCAGGTACTATTTCTACACGGGGGAAAAAATTCCTTGTAGTAGTTATTCTCCCCAGGGGTCGGCAACGCGACCGGGCACGAAACTCATCACCCGGCCCGGCTGATAGGGACTGTAAAGGTAATCGGCGGGATCGGTGCTCAGCAGGCGCACCACCCGCGCCTGCTGGAAGCCCAGGGGCTCCACCAGCAAGGTCAACCTTCCCACCCGAATCTCCTGGAAGCTGGGCCGGAACCCGTCAACTCCCTCCCAGATCAATTCCGGTATCATGGGAGTATAGATGACCATTAGTGGAGACCCCCCGGACCCGGAGCACCCTCGGCGATCAGGGTCTTCAAGTAATTTACCGCCTGAGACAGGCCACCCACCTCGTCGATTAGCCCTACTTCTACGGCGTCCCTTCCCACGAGCACCGTACCTATGTCCCGGGCCAGCTCCCCTGTGCGGAACATCAACTCCCTAAACTTCTCTTCCGAGATCCTGGAGTGCTCGGTGACGAAGCGCACCACCCGGTCCTGCATTTTATCCAGATATTCGTAGGTCTGGGGCACACCGATCACCAGACCCGTCAGCCGGATGGGGTGCACCGTCATGGTAGCGGTTTCGGCAATGAAGGAGCGGTTGGCGGCAACGGCGATGGGTACCCCTATCGCACCCAAGTAGCTACAACTCCACTGGGGCTTGATAGAACCCTTTTTGTGTATTACAATGTAGTATAGAAGGTGGGATCCATTTGTTCCATACTCTTCGTTGGCGCCAAGATAGGATAGCACATATTGAGCAGAAGCATGGAGTGACGCAGGAGGAAGTAGAAGAAGCTGTATTCAACGATCCTTATGCCATTTTACTACGTGGACCAAGGTCGGAGAGTCGCCACGACAGCTATATTTATTACCTGCTCGGCCGCACTACGGGAGGTAGATATTTGACGGTTGTTCTCCTAGATCTTGGGGGTGGCGCGGCCCTCCCGGTCACAGCGCGCGACATGAGCCAGAAAGAACGTCGGCAGTATAAAAGGAGGCGAAAATAATGAAAAAATATCCCCCTGATACAGACGATCTCGAGGTTCTTGCCAAGTTCTTCGATGAGACTGATATAACCGAACTCGAAGGATTAGAGGTAATCAACAAGAGGCCTCAGCGACAAATGGTAGCTGTAACAGTAAGGTTACCCAAGGAAGACCTGGATGAACTAAAACGCCGGGCAAAGGTGTTGGGGCTGGGCTATACGAGTCTGATCCGCGCGGCGGTAAGGCGCTTTGTTACAAGCAAGCCCAGCTAAACTGCAATATACCCTACACCCTAGAGCGGCCGCGAGCCACCATACAAGTCCTCCTTATAGGTCCGAGAACCTTTCCCTTTGGGCCCGCTCGCAATCCCAATAAGCTCGTCTAACGCTGCTGTCGTTTTCTTGTCTTCAATGACACCTAATCTAGTGTAAAGTTCTTTCTTTAAATCCGAGGGTAACCGCTTTATTGCGTTATACAACTCCTCAACTAAATTTGCTGCCATAAGAATTCCCTCGCTTATTCTTTTGTTTATTTCCCTTTATTCTAACCCCGAAAATAACTTCCCTCCGGGCCGGCATTGTTTTTGCTCGCTAAGTGGTCCTCGCG
>DOLC01000107.1 GCA_003509545.1 Peptococcaceae bacterium | reverse complement strand
AGAGATCTAAGCATTTTAAGGAGGTTTGTAGCAGCTTCGAGGGACTTGATTGTAATTGACTGTACTTAACTATTCTGCTATCATAAAAGCATGGAACTCTTATCCATTGGAGAAGCGGCGAAAAAGTTGGGCGTGCATCCGAACCGCCTCCGCGCGTGGGAAAAACAGGGACTGCTCAGGCCCGTGCGGTTGCCCAGCGGCCAGCGGAGATACCCGGCGGAGGAAATCAACCGCTTCGGTCCGGCTGTACGGTGCGAGGGGTGGGAGGAAAATCCGGCAGGGCTTCCGGGAGCTGATAAGGGATGCCGAAGAAGCAGGGGAAGGACAAATTTAGCTTTACAGTATGCGGGGAGTTCTTTCCGGAGGTCTACCCAACCTTCCGGTCTTCCAGGTGGAGCCGTGGCGAGGAAGATCCACTGGCGACGGAGATGCGCCTCTTCTGCTCCTGCATGAGGTGGGCCTTCAACCGGCTCCTGAAAGGCACTTCCCGCGACGAAGTCAAAAGAAAAGGCCAGGAACTTTTCGGCCTCAACTCCCGGTATGCGGATGATGCCAGGCTCAGAGCACAGGCCGTGGTGGACTCCCAGAAAGAGCTGCTGGACCTGGAGATAGAAGAAACGGAAAAGAAACTGGGCCGGGCAAGAAAGAAACTCGGGCTGGTTATGAAGAAGCTGGCTAAGGCAGAAGAAAAAGGTGCTCCTCCAGAAGCTATTGAGAAGCTACGCCTGGTGGTCAAGGGGCGGAACAACCGGGTAGCGTCTTTAGAGAAGAAGCTGACCGAACTGGAGGCCCACCGGGAGCACGGGACCGTACCCAGGGTGGTCTTCGGCGGCAAAAAACTCTGGAAGAAGGTCTGCAAAGGACGAGCTACACGGGAGGAGTGGCAGGCCGCCCGCAAAAACCGCCTCTACTCCCGGGGAGACGAGACCAAAGGCGGCAACCCCAACATAAAGGTGACTTATCGGGAGGGGGAGTTCTACCTGTCGGTGACCGTTTCTCACCTCTCGGAGAAGATAGGCGAAGACGTCCTCGGCCGCCCGAAGATGAGCCGCGCCCCGAGAGTGGAGGGCAGGCTGTGGTTACCGGAGAAGCACCGTGATCTGGTGCGGATATGGCTGGCCATGAAGCTGCCCTACACAGTAGAACTCCTACGCACCCTGGAGGGCCGCTACCTGGTTCACCTGACCTTTGACGTAGGTGCAGCACGGGAGCCTGACTTTACCAAAGGTTGCTTAGCCCTGGACACCAACCCTGACGGGGTAGCCTTATGCAACATAAACCCTTCAGGCCGGCCGGAGCCGTGGCCGGAAGGTTTTAACATCCCTTACCCGGCCAACCTGGGCAAGTATAAAGGAGAATTTCAAGTCATCACCTACCCTAGCGGCTTCCTGTACATCAGGGTACCAGACTTAGCCTATGCTTCCGGCTTCCGGCGGGATTACCTCATAGGCGTCTTAGCCAGAGCAGTGGTAGACATAGCCTTCTTTCTGGGCAAGTCAATAGTCCTGGAAAACCTCGATTTCGGCAAAGACAGACTGGATACCAACAAAAAATTCAACCGCATGGCTTCCAACTTCCCTTTACGAAGATGGTGGAGGCGGTATGCCGGAGGGCGGTCAAAGAGGGAGTATCTTTCAAACTCGTGCCTGCCCGGCACACGTCCACCATAGGTTACTGGAAGTACACGGAGCGTTACGCCGTACCGGTGCACTGCGCTGCGGCACTGAGTATAGGCCGCCGGGCCATGGGCTTTAAGGAACGGGTAACGAAAGAGCTTAAACAAAAAATCACCCAAATCAAGCAAAACCTGGCCCAGAAGGTCAATCCTGATACACCGGGGGAAGGAGAAGGGATGACCCGTGGGGTCAGGGCCTGCTTGAGGCGGCTGGAGGGGAAGCTTCCGCTCCACAACGGGCTGGCCCGATGGCAGCAGGAGGCTTACTACTCCGTCTGGCATGACCTCAAGAAACTCGCCCTGTCCTTACGGTGACCCCGTTTAGCCGGTGTCGGACAAACCGGCAGGCGTCCTAACAGGACGCGGGAGGCGGGAGCAATTCCCCGCCGGAAGGCCCACACAGTCTGGCGGAAGCCCAAAGCTTCCCCGCGTGAGCGGTCCGTGCCGGTTGTGCCCTTCCGGTGCAGCACTCCCGTCCGGGTGGGACTCCCGGGCCGAGGTCCCCTGTCGCCCTGCCCCTCGGGGGGCAAATATAATATCTGGAAGGAGGCGAAAGCCTGGTCTGGGGGCCGGCTTGGCTGGAAATAGAAACAGTCAAGTTTTTTGAACCAGGGTAAACCATGAAGATACGCTGGCTTGGTCATGCGAGCTTTTATCTCGTCACTCCCCAAGGAGTCCGGGTGGTTACGGACCCTTACGGGCCCGACGTTTCACCTGCGGCCCAGGAAGTGGAGGCCGATCTGGTAACCGTGAGTCACGAGCACTGGGATCACAATTACTTACAGGGCGTCAAAGGAGACCCGGTGGTACTGCGGGGGTTAACGGCAGAAGGGGAAGGGTGGAATGAGGTGGATGCAACCCTTAAGGACGTCCACACCTACACCGTTCCTACTTACCACGACGAGGTCCGGGGGGAGAAACGGGGCAAGAACGCCGTTTTCGTCTTGGAAATCGGTGACCTGCGCCTGGTCCACCTAGGCGATCTGGGTCACCTCCTGGACGAGGAGCAATGCCGCAAGATTGGCAGGCCGGACATATTAATGGTACCCGTGGGTGGCTACTTTACCATTGACGCGGGAGAGGCATGGCAAATAGTAGAAAGCCTGCAACCCCGGCTGGTACTGCCCATGCACTACCTGACCGCCGGTATGCGGGGCTTCCCCATTGCCGGAGTGGATGAGTTTACCTCCGGCCGTGCCAACGTCCGTCACCTGGGCCGCGGCGAAGTGGAGGTGGATAAAGCCGGCCTACCGCCGGAGACGGAGGTCTGGGTATTGAGTTTGAGGGAGGGTACCTTCCGCCTGTAAAGACATGCAGGGGAGGGATACCTTTACCACCATAGCCGGACAGGCCGAAGTGGAGCTTAGGTTCCAGCGCTCGGTATTCATAGGCTGCGCTAAAGAAGTAGCTACGGAAGCCGAAGCTGCGGAGTTTATCGCGGAGCGCCAGAAGCTCCACCGGGTAGCCACCCACAACTGCTTTGCCTACCGCCTGGGCCTGCCGCCCCGGGAAGTAACGTACTACAGCGATGCCGGGGAGCCCTCCGGTACGGCAGGGCGCCCCATTTTGGGTGCCATCTCCCGCCTGGGCCTGACCAATGTGGTCGTGGTAGTTACCCGCTACTTCGGCGGCAAGAAGTTGGGGGTGCGCGGCCTGATCGAGGCCTACGGCGAAACGGCCCGGCGGGTCCTGGAGGAAGCCGGGCGGCTAGAAAAGGTGGTTACGCGGCCGGTGGTCCTGAGTTGTTCCTACGCCGTCCTGGAGAGGGTGCTCTATCACTTGAATTCCTGCGGGGGACGAACGGTAAGTACCGAGTACGGCCCCCTGGAAGCCCAGCTGCAGGCGGAAATCCCGGTTTCCGCAGCCGACCTTTTCCTCCAGAAGGTGGCCGGACTGGCTACGGTTAAAGAGCAAAAATATGACGGCCGATGACGGTGATCTGGGGCCGCGTCCAAATTCAGGGGCTGGTAGAAGTGGCGGTTCATCACGCTTTCAAAGGCCCACGGCTCGAAAATCACCCCGGGTATGGTGGAGGGGAAGTCGGGATGGCGCGTGCGGTTTAAGACCACGGCGGCAACGGCCACCTTGCCGTCGTAGGGCTCTTCCTTGGCTTCGGCGGCTACCAGCCGGGCTATCAGGTTCAACTCCTCGGCCCGCACCACGGGGAGGAGGGGTTTTTCGACCCTTCTTCCCGGGCTTTTATCCTTAGCCTTCGCCACAGCAGGTCCAGGGCGCTGTTGGTGGCCCGCCCTTTGACCTCCTGGCGTCCCCCTTGGAACAGCTCCCGGCGCACCTGGATATCACCCTGTAAATCTACCGCTATGTATACCAACCCCACCGGCTTCGAAGGTGTACTGCCGCCGGGGCCCGCAATGCCGGTAATTCCTACCCCCACCTCGGTGCCCGACAGCCGCCTCACCCCCGCGGCCATGGCCGCGGCCACTTCATCACTCACCGCCCCCTGACGGTCCAGCACCTCTGGAGGTACCCCCAGGAGCCGTATTTTGGCTTCGTTGGCGTAGGCCACCAAACCCTGGCGGAAGTAGGCGGAGCTGCCGGGTACGTTGGTAATGCGGTGGGCCAGCAGGCCTCCGGTGCAGGATTCGGCCGTGGCCAGGGTCCACCCCATGGCGGCCAAGAGACGGCCTATTACCTCTTCCAGGGTTTCTTCATCGGCGCCGTAGACGTAATCCTGCAGGCGCCGGCGTATTTCCCTGTCCACGGGCTCTATGACGGCCAGGGCAGCAGCGGTGTCAGGGGCCCGGGCCGTTAACCGGAGGTGTACCTCTCCGGTTTTGGCCAGAGGGGCCAGGGTGGGATTGGTGCCGGCCAATAGGTCGCGCACCCTCTCTTCGACGGCCGACTCTCCCATCCCGGTTACCTTCAGGACCCGGGAAAAGATAACCTCCTGTTGCCGGCGGTAGCTGTTCAATAAGGGCAAGAGCTCCTGGGTAAGCATGGGCTGAAATTCTGCCGGCGGTCCTGGTAAGCAGGCGTAGAGCTTACCCTGGTGGGAAAGGAAAATTCCGGGGGCCGTCCCCAGGGGATTAGGTAGGGGCCGGGCCCCCCGGGGAAAGAGGGCTTGCTTTAAGTTTTGCCGGGGCATGGGACGGTTGCGGGCGGCGAAGAAGCCGAGGATGTGTTCCCGGGCCTCGGGGTCTTCCTCCAGGGGAAGGCCCAGGGCGGAGGCCAGGGCCTCCCGCGTCAGGTCGTCTTCGGTGGGACCCATGCCGCCACCGATGATCACCAGATCCGCCCGTTCCTTTGCTTCCAGGATGGCCTGCTTAATGCGCTCCAGATTATCTCCCACCATCACCTGGCGGAAGAGGTTGATGCCCGCGGCGGCCAGTTGTTCTCCCAGGAAGGCTGCATTGGTGTTTACCACCTGCCCCAGGAGGAGTTCGGTGCCCGTAAAGATGGCTTCGGCCAGCAAGGGAGTCCACCTTTCCTTAAAGGAATGGGCGTATCGCGTCATAAGAAGGCCTTTACGGGAGGGTTTTACGGCCTTGTATCAATGCCGGCTTACTTCGGCGGCTGCCGGTTGGTGATCTCCTCCCGCGGTGTCGTGGCCGTGGCTGTTGATAGCGGTCACCGCTAGCCCCAGGATGAGCCAGAAGATTAAGAAGAGAACGAGGCGCACCCTTTTCATACTCTCCCCCCTCGAGGGTCAGTATAGCAGAGGCAGGACGGCCTTGCAACGGTGCTCCTCCGGAACTTATAATTATTTCAGGACTTCTTAATACTTTCTTTACCTTGCCGTAGTAAAATGGACGATAGATTCTAACCGAAGGCTAAGGAGGGAAAACCCATGTATGACCGCGGTAGCAGACGGAGCGTGGGCTGGCTGCTCCTCTTGGTGTTCCTGGCGGGAGTAGCCGTTACCTCGGCCTTTTTCGTCCTGGGAGGGGCGTCCCGGGCCTTTGCCCTGCCGCCCCAGCAAGAAGACAGCCCCCAGCAGGTTAGCGTTACCCCGGCCGACGTCAGGAGCCTTCCCCCGGGTCTCGGGCCCGACACCATTGCCAATATTGTAGAGGCCGCCAGCCCGGCGGTGGTGAGGATCGATACCACCGGCGGCGCTTTACAGGCCCCCTTCAACGATCCCTTTTTCCGGCAGTTCTTCGGTCTACCCTACGGGCGCCGGCAGCAGGGTCTGGGTTCGGGCTTTCTCATCTCTTCTGACGGATATATTTTGACCAACGAGCACGTAGTGGAGGGCGCCGAAGAAGTGGAGGTTACCATTGTCGGCTTCGACCAGCGGTTCAAGGCCAGAGTCGTGGGGGCGGACCGGGATTTGGACCTGGCCGTACTTAAGGTAGATGTGGGCAAGCCCCTGCCCTATCTCAAATTGGGAGATGCCGACCAGGCGCGGGTAGGGGAGTGGGTTATAGCCATCGGGAACCCCTACGGCCTGGACCATACCGTTACCGTGGGCGTGCTCAGCGCCAAGGGCCGCCCCGTAGACACCCAGGACCGCCACTATGAGAATCTTCTCCAGACCGACGCCTCCATTAATCCCGGTAACAGCGGCGGGCCTCTGCTGAACCTGCGGGGGGAAGTCATCGGCATCAATACTGCCGTTAAGATCGACGCCCAGGGCGTAGGCTTCGCCATCCCCAGCACCACCGTCCAGCCGGTCCTTCACGATCTCATGACCAAGGGCAGGATCAGCCGGCCGTGGCTGGGCGTCCTTTTGCAGGATATGACCCCCGACATCGCCGCTTACCTGGGCCTAACTAACGTCCAGGGAGTGTTGGTTAGGGAAGTTGTCTCGGGCGGCCCCGCGGCCAAGGCCGGCCTCCGTGCGGGGGACGTCATCCTCCAGGTGGACGGCCGGGCCGTCAATTCGGCCAGTGAGCTGGTCAAACTCATCCAGCAGAAACAGATCGGCCAGTCCCTCCAGCTGGTGGTCTTTCGCCGGGGAGGCCGCGTAAATGTCACCGTGACCCTGGCCGAAAAGCCCTCGACCTGGTAAACAGTCGGTGTAGGGCAGGAGGGGCCCTTTCCGGGGGCCCCCTCCTGCTACCATGGCCCCTCTTTCCCGCCCCTCGCGCGGGCCGACCGGCCCGGCCTGTCCCGCCATTGGGCATTTCTTCTACGGTCTTTCTCTCCTTTACGGTGTCCCGCTGGCTAACCGAAAAAACCTTCATCCCCTGAAGAGGAAAAAAGCAGGAAAGGGCTCCGGTTTTGTCGAATTAACTGGAAGTGCACCTCCAAGGGAGAAGTTGCATGAAAAGGAAAAAGCTTCTTTTTGTCGTCTTACCGGGGCTCTTCCTGGCCTTTTGGTCCTGCGGACTTCAAAGCGTCCTACGTTCCCCCACCCCGGGAGAGGCTTCGAAGCTAGTGAACTACGACCGGGTGGTGCTGGACCCGCCCCCCGTAAAAATAGGCGGGGAAATCCTAATCCCGGCCGTCCATCTTTCGCCGGCCGGGCAGGGGCAGGACGGATCTCCTGCGGCGAAGTATGTCGCCCTGGCTGCCGCCCTGAAAGCCCGGCATACCGCCTTTGCGGCTACTGCTCCCGGGCCGCCGAAGGTTCCCCTCCCCGAAGGAAAAGGCTCGGACCGGCTGAAATATCGCCTTTATCCCGTGTATAGCATCCAGGCCAGGCTGGACCCTGCCAGAAGGCTCCTGGAGGGCAAGCTCTTCCTGGCCTACCAGAACCCCTATCTGTACCCCTTATCCGAGCTTCAATTCAATCTCCCGGCCAACGGCATGGCCGGGGCGTCCAATTCCCTGGCCGTGCACCGGGTGATGATAAATCAAGGAGAGGCGGCCTTTACGGTTCAGGGCACCAGGCTGGTGGTGCCCCTCCCCCGGCCCCTCCTTTCCAGACAAACTATAGTAGTAGAAATGGATTTTTCCACCCGGCTACCAGTAAGGGCGGCCCGGCTGGGGATCTTCGACGGGGTTACCATGGCTGCCGGGTGGTATCCCCTTTTGGCGCCCCAGCAGGGGGGAGCCTGGCAGGGAATGGCGGAAGGAGTCGCCTTTGGCGAGCCTTATTTTGCCGACGCCGCCTACTACCGGGTGGATCTACGGGCGCCTTCCGATTTGGTAGTAGTGGCCAGCGGCCGGCTTACCGGCCGCACCCAGGGGAAGGGTTGGACGGGGTGGTCCTTCAACAGCGAACACCCCCTCAGGGAGTTCGCCTTTGTCGCCGCGGACGGGTGGCATTTCGCCGTCCGCCGTGCAGGTCTGGTAGAAGTGGTGCTGGCGGCCCGGCACCGGCCGTCCCCCGAGATCCTGGATACCGCGGTTCAGGCCTTGAATTACTTTCAGGAGTACTGGGGTACCTATCCCTACTCCTACCTTCACTTAGTAGAGGTTCCCTTGGAGGGGCTTTCGGGAATGGAGTATCCCGGGTTGATCTTTTTGAGCACCCTAAAAGGATACAGCCCGCCGGTGGTCGTCCACGAAGTGGCCCACCAGTGGTGGTATAACCTGGTGGGGAACGACAGCATCCGGGCGGCCTGGATCGACGAAGGGCTGGCGGAATACAGTACCTTGCTCTACTACAGTTCCGCCGACCCCGTTTATTACCGCAAGCGCAGGGAGGAGATCGCCTCCGCCGGGGGCAGGGAAGTGGAACTTGGGGAGATACCCTTGACGGCCTTTGCGTCGGAAGAGGATTACCGCCGTCAGGTGTACCGCCAGGGGGTTCTCTACTGGCTGGGTTGGGAGGAAAGGATGGGCAGGGAAGCCCTGGCACAGGCCTTGCGGCACATCCAGGAGTATTACCGCTTTGAAAGGGTGGAAGTTCAGGCATTACAACAGGTACTCGAGTTTTACCGGGACTTCCATTAGCCTGAGTTATCCCCACTTTTTGCAGAGCAGGCCTGCTTGGGCTTGGAAGCGAGCGAGCAAGCTTTCGCGGCTAGCCCAGGCTTTAAGCTTGGCGAAAGGCTTGAAGCTTGGCCCGAGGGCATGTATCCTTGCGGCCGGCAACTGAGGCAGGATGCTTAAATTCTGCCGGGAAGCCTGCCTTAAGCCTTTAAGCCAAGCAAAAGTCCTGCCCGCGAGGGAGGCCTTTGCGAGCGAAAGCCAAGCAGGCCGGGATCAAGACTGGGGAT
>DOLC01000105.1:4084-5857 GCA_003509545.1 Peptococcaceae bacterium | reverse complement strand
CATAGCCTTTTTCCTGGGCAAGCCGGTTGTACTGGAAAACCTCGATTTCGGCAAAGACAGGCTGGATACCAACAAAAAGTTCAACCGCATGGCTTCCAACTTTCCCTTTACCAAAATGGTGGAGGCGGTATGCCGGAGGGCGGTCAAAGAGGGAGTATCTTTCAAGCTCGTGCCTGCCCGCCACACCTCCACCATAGGCTACTGGAAGTACATGGAGCGTTACGCCGTACCGGACCACTGCGCGGCAGCCCTAACCATAGGCCGCTGGGCCATGGGCTTTAAGGAACGGGTAACGGAAGACCTAAAGCAACTTGTAGCCCAAATAAAGCAAAACCTGGCCCAAAAGGGTAAACCTAATACACCGGGGGAAGGAGAAGGGATGACCCGTAGGGTCAGGGCCTGCTTGAGGCGTTTGGAGGGGAAGCTCCTTTTGCACAACGGGTTTGCCCGATGGCAGCAGGAGGCTTACTACTCCGTCTGGCATGATCTTAAAAAGCTCGCCCTGTCCTTACGGTGACCCCGTTTAGCCGGTGTCGGACAAACCGGTAGGCGTCTCTAACAGAGCGGCCCGGGCGGCAGATGCCCTTGTTGCGGGAAACCCAACCCGCGGGTGCCGTGCACTCCATTAAGTCCGTGCGGGTTGGGGCCGGGACAAGGGGGTGGGGAACCGCCCTGTCCGGGTTCCGGGTGGGACTCCCGGGCCGAGGTCCCCTGTCGTCCTGCCCCTCGGGGGGCAAATCAAATATCCGCAAAGGAGGCGAAAGCCTGGTCTGGGGGCCGGCTTGGCTGGAGATAAAAACAGTCATGTTTTTTGAACCAGGTTATATCGCTTCTGTACCGGCACTACCGGGCTGCGTCACCCAGGGGGAAACAAAGGAAGAAGCCTTGGCTATGGCCGAGGACGCCATAAGAGGGTACATCGAGAGCTTGAAGAAACACGGAGAGCCGCTACCCTTTGGCTTTTGGAAGAGCAGAAAAGAACGTCTAGTCTAGGGGGTTCAAGGAAATGCTTTACCGTTACAAAGTTATCCTCGAATGGGATGAGGACGGTAAGGGCTATGTTGTTTCCGTTCCCGCCTTACCGGGGTGCTTCACCCAAGGAGATACCGTTGAAGAAGCACTGGAGAGGGCCAAAGAGGCTATAGCAGGCCACCTTGCGGCTTTAGCCCAGGAAGGTTTGCCCCTGCCCACAAAAGACGTTGAAATAGCCGAAGTGCAGGTAGAGATAGCCTCATGAGCAGGCTACCGAGGGTTACGGGTAATGAAGTGGTTAGTGCGTTGAAGAGGGCAGGCTTTGTGGTGGTGAGGATACAAGGTAGCCACCACCACTTGCGAAAGCCGGGTGCTAAAAGCTTGGTGACTGTTCCCGTACATGCCGGTGAAATCCTGAAGCCAAAGCTTTTGAAAAGCATACTGGAGCAGGCCGGACTAACCGTTGACGAGTTCAAAAACCTTCTCACTTGAGCAAACCAGAACCGCCTCCCTCGGGCGGAAAAGCGGCACTTTCCGCCTCACCCTTGTCGAAAGGTTGTTCTTCCCCCCTCCCTCGAGGCGACAAGAATTGCCGCCGGCCTGGGATATAATTCTTACCAGAAAGATAAAGGTGGTGTATCCCTTGGCCGAGAGTACGCAGCGCTTGTCGAGGGTTGCGGTGGGCGGGTGGATGGTGAGCCTGGGCCTTTTGGGGGCCAGCTTTCTCATGACCCGCGCCACCCTCCTGGGGGAGTTAATGCCCTTCGGTCCGGGAATCCTTATTGCCCTGGCGGGGCGCCG
>DOLC01000105.1:0-3731 GCA_003509545.1 Peptococcaceae bacterium | reverse complement strand
GTGGCGGCCGGCGCGGAGGCCTACCTGCGCCTGGCCGTTTTCGTGGCCCTAGGGGTCTTCCTCTCCCTTCCCCAGGCCCGCCGCCTGGACCGGGGCATAGCCGTGGCCGCCTTGGGCACGGCCGTGATAATACTGGTCCGCGGCCTGGGACAGGCCTTTCTGGGGCCTTCCTTCTATGGATGGGTACTGCTCCTCTTTGAGGCAGTCCTGGCCGGCGGCCTAGCCCTGGCGTGGATGGAGGCGGAAGTGAGCCGGCACCAGGAAGAGAGGCTCTTAGGCTTAAGCCTCCTGGCCCTTGGCCTCCTCCTGGGCCTCGAGGGGTGGCAGGTGGCCGGCATGACCCTCCAGAGTCTAGTGGCGAGGCTCTTCGTCCTGGTGGCCGCCCTCGTGGGGGGAGCGGGCTCCGGGGCGGCCATGGGCGCCGTCCTCGGCTTCCTGCCCAGCCTTACCAGCCTCACGGCCCCGGCCCTGGCCGGCCTCCTGGCCCTGGTGGGCCTCACGGCCGGCGCCTTCCACAGCATGGGCAAGGTGGGGGTGGTGGGGGGCTTCGTTCTGGCCCATCTCCTCCTCTCGAGCTACTTCTTGGGCGCCCAGGGGGCCAACCTGGCCTTGAAAGAGAGTGCGGTGGTGGCCCTCCTGGTGCTCCTGTGGCCGGCCAAATGGATCAAGCCGGTAACCGCCGTTTTCCATAGAGAAGGTCGGCAAGCCGCCGCGGCCCCTCCGGCGGACCGGATACGGAAGCTGGCCGCTGCCCTCAAATTCCTGGGGGAAAGCCTCGAAAACGCCGGTGAGGCCGGCACCGGCAGCGCAGGGGCCGCCGTGCGCCAGGTGGCCCGGCTGGTATGCGAGGGGTGCCCGGCCAACAAAGTCTGCTGGGAGCTGGACGGAGACAAGATCACCGCCGCCCTGAAGGACCTCCTGGTGAGGAAAGGAACGGCGGGCCTGGTGGCCGCCGATCTTCCTGGTTGGCTCCAGGGCCGGTGCGGCCGGGCCCGGGAGCTCCTGGCGGCCCTGGAGGCCCAGGCCAAAAAATTCGTACCCGAGCAGGCCGCCCAGGGCCTGGCCCCGCTGCTGGCCCGCCAGTTCAGGGCCCTGGGAAACCTCCTGGAGGACGGCCTCGGCGGCGGGACGCCGGCCGAGGCTCCCGGCGGGGAGCCCTCCCTCAGGGGGGAGGTCGGCTACGCCTCGTGCGCCCGCCACCAGGACTTAACCTGCGGGGATTCCTTCCTGGCCGCCCCTCTAGAGGAGAACCGGTACCTCCTGGTTTTGAGCGACGGCATGGGCGTCGGCCGGGAGGCCCGGAGGACCAGCCATACTGCCGTGGAACTGGTGAAGGAACTCCTGGCCGCCGGCTTCCCGCGGGAGCTGGCCCTCCGCCTTGTCAATACAGCGCTCCTCCTGCGTTCCCCCCGGGAAAGCTTTGCCACCCTGGACGTGGCAGTCCTAGACCTCAACCAAGGCCAGGCAGAATTTACGAAGCTGGGGGCCTGTTCCGGTTTTCTGGTCAGGGGGCCCCGGGTAGTAACCATTGCGCCCCAGTCCCTCCCGGCGGGCATCCTGGAGGATATACCCCTTGAGGTGACCCGGGAAGAAATACAGCCCGGGGACGTACTGGTAATGGTAAGCGACGGCGTGCTGGAAGCCCACCGCGACCCGAAGGAAAAGGACCGCTGGGTGGTGGCCGCCCTGAAAAGGGCAACGGAGACGGACCCCCAAAAGCTGGCCGAGCGCCTCCTAAACCAGGCGGTGGCCCTGGCCGGGGGCAGCCCTGTCGACGATATGCTGGTGGCCGTGGCCCGCCTGGAGCAGGCCGGCCGGTGTTAGTCCCTTCCCCCTCCCGGCCCTGCCCCAAGGGGAAAAACCTCCCGGAAGCAGGAAAAGGGGCCTCCCGTGGCGAAATACAAAATAAGATATAGATAATATTGGAAAGACCCGGGAATGGCTTCGCTTTTGACCAAGGTCCGCCACACAATAAACCGCTACGGCCTGCTGGACAGGGGAGACAAAGTCGTAGTAGGGGTTTCGGGAGGCCCAGACTCCCTGGCCCTCCTGTACTGCCTGCTGGAGCTCCGGGAAGAGTTCGGCATCAGCCTGCACGTAGCCCATCTTAACCACCTTTTACGCGGTGAAGAGGCCGCCCGGGAGGCGGCCTTTGTTTCGCGCCTCGCGGAGGATCTGGGGCTCCCGGCCACCGTGGAAGCCCGTGACGTCAGGGCCTACCGGGAGGAGCGCCGCCTTTCCCTGGAAGAGGCGGCCCGGGAGGTACGTTACGCCTTCCTGCGGGAGGTGGCCGTCCGTGTGGGCGCCCGCAAGATAGCCGTTGGCCACCAGGCCGACGACCAGGCGGAGACGGTACTCCTCAATCTCCTCCGGGGCAGCGGCCTGGAAGGCCTCAAGGCCATGGTGCCCTGCCGGGAAGGCGTTATCCGGCCCTTGCTGTTCGTGGGCCGGGCGGAAATCGAGGCCTACTGCCGGGAAAAGGGCCTTAATCCCTGCTGCGACCGGACCAACTGGGACACCGTCTACCGCCGTAATAAGGTGCGCCACGAGCTCCTGCCCCTCTTGGCCCGCCGGTTTAATCCTGCCGTGGTACCCACCCTGGCCCGGACGGCGGCCATTTTGGCGGAAGAAAACGAACTTTTGGAGGACCTCACCCGGCAGGCGCTGGCCCGGGCCGTGCGGCAGAAGGACGCCTCCCTCCTCCGGTTGGACAGGGAGGTCCTGTTAGCCCTGGCGCCGGCCCTCCGGCGCCGCGCCCTGAGGGCGGCGGCCGCGGAGGTGGGAGGCGCGGCCGAGTTCGAACACGTGGAGGCCCTGGGGGAAATCCTCCGCAAGGGTGCTGGAGCCGTAACCCTCCCCGGGGGCGTTAGGGCCCGGGTAGGGGGGAAGGAGATCATCTTCCTGCGTCGAGGAGCCGGAGGCGAGGCAGTCCCCCCTTTCAGCCATCCCCTCCGGGTTCCGGGCCTCACCCCCCTGCCCGAGATAGAGCGGGCCATAAGGGCAGAGGTGGTGCCGCCCCCGGCGAGGCCCCTGGCCCCGCCTGAGGAAGCCTGGCTGGACTGGGGAAAGATCCGCGGTCCCCTTACGGCCCGCAGCTGGCGCCCCGGGGACCGGTTTCGCCCCCTGGGCATGAAGGGGAGCAAGAAACTCCAGGACCTTTTCGTGGATGCCGGGATCCCGGTGACGGAGAGGCGGCGGTTGCCGGTGGTCGTTGCGGGAGAAAATATTATATGGGTGGCCGGCGTGCGCATCGCCGAGGACTTCAAGATAACCCCGGCCACCCGAGAAGCCCTGCACCTGGTGCTGGAAGGCGGGGAGGGGTGAGGCCGCAGCAGCTCGGGATTATCCCCCCTTTCCTCGGGACCGGCCGACGGGTTGGGCCGTTGCAGGTGACAGACTTCACGAGGGCCGTGGAGGGTCGGCTGCGGGCACCAGAGGCCTGCCGGGCGCCTGCCGGGACGGGCCCCTTCTAAGGGGCGTCAGTTCCCGCCGGAGGCCGAAAGGCCGAGGCCGGTCCGGTCCCAATTGCACCACTCCGGGCCGCCAAGCCGGGACGGGCCGGATCTCGGTTCTGGCGCATCCCGGGGTTCTGAGTTATCCCCACTTTTGGCAGAGCAGGCCTGCTTGGGCTTGGAAGCGAGCGAACAAGCTTTCGCGGCTAGCCCAGGCTTTAAGCTTGGCGAAAGGCTTAAAGCTTGAGATCGGAAGAGCGTCGTGTAGGGAAAGAGTGG
>DOLC01000032.1 GCA_003509545.1 Peptococcaceae bacterium | reverse complement strand
GCTTGACAAGGCCCTTCCATATCAAGGAGGAGATATCCTAACAGCAACCACCGGCCTATCCGGCTTAAACCTTCCAACACTTCAAATTCCGGCTCCCGGTTGTAGGCCCTGGCACTCAAGTAGGACTCTATGGTCACCATGGCCGGGCCGACGAAGGCTGCGGAAAGAAGGAAGAAAATAGGCAAGGCCATGGACCACCAGAGGGGGTGCAGTCTATCGACCGTCACTACCCACAGGGCCCCCAGAGAAGATTGGTGCAGGGTGGGCAATACTATACCCAGAATATACAAGAAGGGCAGCAGTTTTTCCAGCCGCTCTTTTAAGGACGCAATGCGAATACGCTCCAAGGCCACTTCGCCGAATTCTAATAGTTGAACCAAGGTATAAAGGGAGACGCACCAGAAAACCTCAAACAACACGGAGTGATATCCCCAGAAGAAAAAGGGCCGCCAGGCGTTGTACCACCGGCCGACGTCCAGGAATAGGCCGGCCAGTACCAACAAGTAACCGATCAGGGAAGTCAGCAAAGCCGCCCGAACTATAGGTTTATATTCATTACGGTGCAGAATGTGCACCAAAAAGGCGGTTGTGAAGCCGCCGCCGGCCAGGGCCACCCCCACAAGGACATCTATAGTTATCCATAAACCCCACGGCCACTGATCACTAAGATTGGTGGTTGCCCCCAACCCCTTAACCAGGCGTAGGAGAATCACAGCCATAGCCCCGGCCGCCAAGGCCATCATGGCCACCCGGTAGGGGGTTATCCTAAAGCTCCATCCCTTAGTCATTTTGGCTACCCTCCCCCTTATTCTGCGGGCTATTATGCCGCTTCATACTTTCTTCTACCTCCGCCCGGCGTTTAGTGTACCAGTAAAGTCCTCCCAGGACGGCCGTCCAGGTTGCGGCGACGGGAAGAGTCCAGCGAACTATGCGGTCGGAGAAAGAAGGTATGGGTTCGGCCGGTATCTCCCCCCTTTCCACCGTTTTAAAGCCTAATTCATGGAAGGGCACATCGGAAAGATACAACACCGAAGTGCCGCCGGCTTCCTTTTCCCCGTATATGTGGGGTACATATTTGTCGGGGTTGGCGTTAATCCGGTTACGCGCTTCGGCCAAAAGTTCATCGCGGCGGCCGAACAGGGTTGCTCCTGTGGGGCAGGCAGTAGCGCAGGACGGCTGTTGCCCCTCGGCTATCCTTTCAAAGCACATGCGGCACTTTAGTACCAGGGGAAAGGTCTTATCCCATTCGAACTTGGGTACCCCGAAAGGACAGGCCACCATGCAGTAGCGACAGCCCACGCAGAGATTTTCCTTGTAAAGCACCGGACCTTCCGGCGTTTTATAAAAGGCGTGCACAAAACAAGCCGCTTCGCAGGCAGGTTCGTTGCAATGCATGCAGGCCAAGGGGACAAACCGCCAAAGCAGTTTACCCCCCTTTTGTACCAAATGGTGGCCCACGCGCTTCCACGTCCGGGCAGTCAGCTCTGGAGGATTGCTCCAATCGGCGTTAAAGGCAGTTTTTTCCGCCGGGAGATCATTCCATTGTTTACAGGCTATCTGGCATCCTTTACAGCCGATACACAGGGTTACATCGATTAACATTCCATAACTCAAATCCTCATACACCCCCCGCTCCCAAGTTGGTCCCTATAAGGCATGCCGGCATCCCGCCCCCAAGAACCCTTAAGCTTTACGTACGTTACATAAGAAAGCCTTGTATTCGGGGATAGAAGAATTGGGGTCGCCCACGCAAGGCGTGAGGTCGTTGGCCGAACTACCCGGTGCCAAACCGCTGTATCCCCAGTGCCACGGCAGACCTATAATTTCATAGACCTTGCCTCCTATGGTCAAGGGCTGCATGATGGGTGTCACGCACGCCTTGGCGGTAATCTCGCCCCTGGCGGTCGTCACCACCACCGGGTCGCCGTTATGCACGCCTAGTTTTTGGGCCAGGCTGGGAGAGATCTCCACAAACATTTCGGGCATTATCTCGCACAGGTAAGGGCTGTTGCGTGTAATGGCGCCGCTTTGATAATGCTCCACCAGGCGATGGGTGGTAGCAATATACGGAAATTCAGGGCTGGAGACCGCGGCCACCTTACCCAACTCGGATTGGAGCTTTAAAGCCAGCGGATTGGACTGCTGCCGGGAAACGAAATTGCTCACCGGGCTCTCTATGGGTTCATAATGCTCCGGCACCGGGCCGTCCTTCATGGCCTGGGAAAAGAGCAGCGCCTGGCCTTCCTGAAGCATGATGAAGGGGGTATGGGCCGACTCCTGAGGAGGTACTTCCTCCTTGGTATCCGGCCTGGACCATACGAAATCGGGAACGTCGTTCCTAATCCACTTTTGGCCGTCCCAGGCCACCACCACCCTTGCGGGATCCCAGGGGCGGCCGTTGGGGTCGCAGGAACACCGGTTGTAGACGATACGGCGGTTTAGGGGCCAGGCAAAGCTCCATTTGGGATACAGGCCCATGCCGCCGTTATCTACCTGTCCCCGCCTCTTAGTCGCCGGAACTCGCAGGGCCGGATCGGGTTCCCCGGACTCCACAAACCAATAACCCGAATAAATCCAGCATCCACACGCCGTGGAGCCGTCCTGGGCCAGCTGGGTAAAGTTGGTCAGAGGGCTCCCGTCGGAAGTTGAATATCCGTTGATTTCCAGGGCCACCTTCTCCACGTCCGGCTCTTCCTGGCCGGCCTTATCGTAATTCCAATTTAAGTGGAGAATGGGGTCGGGGTAAACGCCCCCTGCCTCGTAGACCTGACGCAAAGCCTTGAAGAGCCGGTCGACAATCCAGAGGTCGCTTTTAGCATCGCCGGGGGGATGGATGGCTTGGTACCGCCACTGGATCCAACGCCCGCTGTTGGTTACGCTTCCCTCCTTTTCATAGGAGGCCGCCGCGGGCAGGAGGAATACTTCGGTTTTAATGGCTTCAGGGTTTACTCCCGGAGCCTTCCAGAAGGCCGCCGTCTCGGTTTCAAAAAGGTCCACCACCACCAACCAGTCCAGTTGCTCCAGCGCCTTGCGCTCCAGCGCGGCATTGGGACCGCCCACCACGGGGTTTTGTCCCCAGGCAAAGAAGCCCTTGATTTTGCCCTGGAGCATGTGCTCAAAGAGGACCATATGAGAGTGATTCTGTCCGTCAAGCTTGGGCAGGTAATCGTACGCGAAATCGTTTTCGGGAACCGCCTTATCTCCGTACCACGCCTTGAGTAAACTGATAAGGAACTTGGGCCTGTTGCTCCAGTAGCCGGCCTTGGGAGTTTCCTTTTCCAGATAATCCTTGAGGGTCGGGTGTTTGTCGGCGCTTGGCGCATTAAGGTAACCGGGAAGGAGGTGGAAGAGCATGGCCATATCCGTGGAACCCTGGACATTGCACTCGCCACGCTGGGCATTTATTCCCCCGCCGGCTATACCGATGTTGCCCAGCAGTAGCTGGAGTATGGCCAGCGCCCTCACATTCTGCGAGCCGCAGGTGAACTGGGTAATTCCCATGGCATAAATAACATTCCCGGCCTTATCGGGTTTACCGGTGGAGGCGAAGGTGCGGCATACCTCGCGGTAGGCGTCCTCAGGAGCACCGGTTATCCGGCAGACCGTTTCTATGTCATAGCGCGCCATATGGCGTTTCAAAATTTGGAAGACGCAGTTGGGGTCCTGAAGGGTCGGATCCTTCTTGATCTGATCCCCTTCCCGCTGATACTGCCAGGTGCTGTTGGAAGAGAAAATTCCCTCTTCCAGCTTAAAAGCCGGATCCACCAAGTAAGAAGCATTGGTATAATTTACTACATATTCATGATGATACAAATCGTTTTGCAACACGTAATTGATTATCCCATTTATAAAAGCAACGTTGGTTCCCGGCCGAATGGGGCAGTATATATCGGCAGCCGCGGCCGTTTTGGTGTACCTGGGATCCACTACGATGAGTTTGGCGCCCCGGTTTTCTTTGGCATGGGCAATCCACTTCATGGCCATGGGGTGGTTTTCCGCCGGATTGGCGCCGATTACCAAGAATACATCGGAGTGGCGGTAATCGATCCAGTGGTTGGTCATTACGCCCCTACCGAACGTGTTGGCCAGACCGGCCACGGTAGAGGAGTGTCAAAGCCGCGCATGGTGGTCCAAATTAATAACGCCGATGGACCGCAAGAACTTGTGAATCAGGTAATTCTCTTCATTGTCCAGGGACGCGCTGCCCACATGGGCGATGGCCTGGGTGCGGTTAACAGTTACTCCGCTTGCGTCCTTCAACTCAAAGGTTTCATCGCGGGTCGCCTTAATGCGCAGGGCGATCTCCCGCAGCGCCCAATCCCAATCCTTTTCCTCCCAGTGACCGCTGCCCGGCGCCCGGTACAAAACCTTGGTAAGGCGCCGGGGATTAGGTACCCGGTTGTTCTTTCCGGCCACCACGAAACTGATATCGGAAACGGACATTCCCTTGGGGCAGAGGGCACCTTGATTTATGGGGTGGTCGGGGTCACCCTCCACATTTACAATCTTCCCGTCCCTTTCCGTAACGATTATACCGCAGCCCACGCCGCAGTAGGGACAGATGGTGGGGACTTCGCGGCCCTTCTTAAAGGAAAAGTCCTGGGCCGCCAGGGCTTCCTTGCCCGCCCCTGCTTCCCATAAAGCGAGGCCTGCAGTGCCGAGACCCAGGCCCTTCAAAAACCCCCTTCTGGTGAGCCTCATTCCTTCATCTCTACCCCCTTCGGTCGTTACATGTCCCACATATTGTAACCCTATTCATGACATTGGATTTTACCTCTTAAAATCCTGCTTTGTAAAAAACTTATTTTGCGTTATGGGCAATCCCGTATTATTGCGCTATATGGAGCGTCTATCCGGAGGTTGTCCCGGATATCGTACTAGTGAATTCAATATTCTGCATGACTCCTGGGCCTATGAGAGATGATGCCACAAGCTAGCCTTTAGGAACCTCGGAAAAAATAGCAGGAGGCATGACGAAGGAAGGGACAGGAGCCACATAACTTCAGGCTTCGGAGCAAGAAAGAAAAGGACCCCATCTGCTAACCGAAGTGACGGGGTCCGGTCGAAAACGTCGTGGAGGCGAGAGGGCAAGGGAGGTCGGTTTAAAGCTGCGGGGCGGGACACCCTACAATTCCCAATAATCCCGGGCCGGCGTGGGTACCCACCACCGGACCTATTTCGCCGGTGAGCCTCCAGCTACAGCTGAGCTTATTTTGCATTTTCTCCTGGAGCTGCTCCAACCCTTCGGGGTCGTCGCCGTGGACCAGGGCGCACCACAGGTCGTCCATGATACCAAATTTTGCCACGGCGATCTCCACCAACCGGTCCATGGCCCTGGCCTTTCCCCGGACTTTCTCGTAAGGATATATAATGCCTTCCTTGAGCATCAGGACAGGCTTGATGTGGAGGAGGCTGCCCAAAAAGGCCTGGGCCTTGCCGATGCGGCCTCCCCGCTGGAGATACTCCAAGGTATCTACCAGGAAGTAGGCCTGAAGGTGCTCGGTGACCCACCCGGCCGCCGCCAGGACTTCCTCCTTCGACCGATTTTCTGCTGCCGCCCTGGCAGCCGCCAGCACCGCCAGGCCCAAGGCCATGCTAACCAACCGCGTATCGACGATTTCCAAGTCGTCATAATTCAGCATGGTTTTGGCCAGGCGCGCCGATTGGAGAGTGCCGCTCAGGCTGCCGGAAATATGAAGGGAAACAATGCTGGCCCCCTCCTTGACCAGGGGCCGGTAAGCCTCCATAAATTCCTGCGGCGTGGGCTGGGAAGTGGTGGGCAGGCCGGAAGTATTCCGCAGCTTGGCGTAGAATTCCCGGGAGCTGAGGTCCACGCCATCCCGGTAGACCTCCTCCCCAAACATAACCTTCAGGGGCACCACCACGATGCCGTACCGTTCCAGCAGTTCCGGCGGAATATCGCAGGTGCTGTCGGTGACAATGCGAATTTTAGCCATGCGGGAAAACCAACCCCTCACTCAACTGAAATGATATATTGGTACAGCGGCTGGCCGCCGTAATAAAGCTCGAAATCCACCCCGGGAAAGCGCTCCCTTAAAGGAGCAAGCAGGGCCTCGGCATCCTGAGTGGACAGGCCGCCGCCGAAGTACAGGGTCACCAGGCTCGTATCTCCCTTCACCATATGCTCGAGGAGCCCTTCCAAGACGGAGGCCAAATCAGGTCCCGAGACAACTAGCCGGCCCTCGGCCAGCCCCATGTAATCCCCCTCGCGTACCGCCAGGCCGTTTATCTGGGAATTCCTGGCCGCCCGGGCTATCTCTCCGGTGCGGACTCTTTGTATGGCTTCCACCATCTTGGCCGCGTTCTCCTCCAGGTCGGCATAGGGGTTAAAGGCCATAAGGGCTGCCACTCCCTGGGGGACCGTTACCGTGGGTACCACCCGCGCCGGTCGATCGGCCAACCGTACCGCTTGCTCGGCGGCCAGGAGGATATTGTTGTTATTGGGCAGGATGATAACCTTCTCCGCCCCCAACTCGTTCACGGCCGCGGCCAAATCCTGGGCGCTGGGGTTCATGGTAGGCCCGCCGTCGATCACCCGGCCCGCTCCCAAACTCTCCAGGATGGCATTTAGCCCCTCGCCCGGGCCTACGGCTACTATCCCCGTGGGCCGGATCTCCTCCGACGTCCCACTCCTCCATTCAGCGTACTGCTCTTCCATATTATTTATCTGTACCGAATGCAGGGCCCCGTACCGGAGGCCGCACTCCAGCACCAAGCCGGGATGGTTGGAATGGATGTGAACTTTGGCCGTTCTTTGGTCTCCCACCACCAGCAGGCAGTCACCGTAAGGGGCCAGTTCCGCCTTTAAGGTTTCCAGAGGTATGTTGGAACCCGCCAGGATAAATTCGGTACAGTAGATGAATTCTATTTCGGGAGCCGGAAGCCCTTTTTGGGGGGCCAATCGCTTCTGCTGGGACACGGCCAGATCGAAGAGCTGGATATCCTTCTTGACCGCCAGATCCCTTAAGGCCTGGATAACTCCCTCCAAAATCACCACCAAACCCTTGCCCCCGGCATCCACCACCCCTGCCTCTTGCAGAACCGGCAGGAGCTCAGGCGTCCGTTCAAGGGCCTGCCGGGCCTGGCGGTAGGCGTAAACTACTATCCGCGGCAGATCCCCCGTCTTGGCTGCTGCCTCCGCCACAGCCTGGCCCGCCGCCCGGCAAACGGTGAGGATGGTTCCCTCTACGGGTTCCGACACTGCGGAATAGGCGTAACGGGTGCCGGCGGTAAAGGCCTGGGCCAACTCGCGGGCGCCACCCCCCTCCTTGCCGGACATAGCGTCGGCGAAGCCCCGCATTATCTGGGACAGGATCACGCCGGAATTGCCCCTGGCTCCCAAAAGGCATCCACGGGCCACGGCCTCCGCAATATCCCCTAAAGCAGAGCCTTCCACGCCCTCCGCTCCCTTTACTCCGCTTAAAAGGGTCAAATACATATTGGTGCCGGTATCCCCGTCCGGTACTGGGAATACGTTCAAGGCGTCTATTTCGGCCCGGGCGGCGGCCAGCCGGTTGGCAGCCCCCATGAGCATAACCTTTAAGTCACGGCCGTTAAAGAAGTAATAAGGCAAAGACAATCCTCCGTTCTCCTGCTAATACCACGGGCAAAGGACTAACTTCGACATCCACAGGATTTTTCCTGCCTCCGGGGATTTTCTACCGGTGGGACTTGCCGTCTGTGACGGGCATCACAGGCCGGGGGAGAAACAGATCACAGCCCTGCTCCCTTGCAATTGCTATGGCCACCGCCGTGCTGCAGGCCATCAGGGATCCAGAACGGACCTCCTTCGCGGCAGCGGGATAGCGGTGAACCGGGGTATTCCGGTGAACGAGTATATTTCCGGCGTCTACGCGGCAGGAGACGTGGTAGAGACCCTGGACCCAAACACCGGCAGGAAGGGCCTCACCCCCATCTGGCCCAATGCCTGCGCCCAGGGACGTATTGCGGCTTATAACATGGCCGGACATAAGAGGGTTTACGGGGGCATGATAGGTATGCAAAACGCCGTCGAGTTCCGGGAGATCCCGGCCATTGCTATGGGGTTAACCCAGCCCGAAGGGGAAGATTACGAAGTCTTTACGGATTACCGGCCGGAACGGAGCCTCTATAAGAAACTGGTACTAAAGGGGGACGTACTGGTGGGCCTAATACTGGTAGGGGACATTCGCCAGGCAGGAGTATACGGCGCACTCATGAAGAAAAAGGCCGATGTCCGGCCCTTCCGCCACCTTCTCATGAGGGACGATTTCTACTACGGCCACGTCTTACGCCGAACCGGATAAGGGAGTCAAATTTAAGAAAGCGGGGAGGGCTTTAGGACCCTCCCCGCTTGTCTCGACGTACGTCCCAAGCCCGGGTCGACCGGGCGCCCAACGGCACGAATGTTCGGCCTCTTGTTATAGCTTTAGGTTAGGTCTTGGCAACTCCCGCCCAGGGCCGTAGTCCACCCTCACCCCTTTTGCCGGTAAATAACAAGGGAATATCCTACACTTAAAAATGTAGCCACCCCAATGGCTGACATAACTACGATAAAGGCGACCGTACCCCGGGCGAGGAGGGCGGCTCCAAGGGAGATAACCCCTGCCAAGACGAAGGCGATGCCTCCAATACGGTGGCTCCTGCGCCATACTTCTTCATCTGCCAAGGTCCAGGGAGTGCGTATTCCGACAAAGTAATTATGCCTTATCCGGGGCAAGTAATTACCGATTAGAATGAAGAGGAAGCCCATGAGGGCGGGCATAACCCGGTCCATGGGCACGTGATAACCCATGGAAGCCGTTAGGGTCAAACCGTAAAGGACGGCCATAAAAATTACGAAACCCCAACGTATAACCCGGTACGCCCCTAAGAATTTAGAATAATTTTCCCGTCGGGGATCAACTAGAGGCAAGACCAGCATCAAGACGTACAGCCCCACCGTAACAAGGGGTAACATGAAGGCGCCGAAGGCCCGCGAGCCGTAGTTATCCACTTCACCGGCCGCGTTCCAGTGAATAGGAACTCTTTCGGGTAGATGGGGATAAATCATTAGGGCGACTAACAGCATCATTAGTAAAATGAGTAACGCCGGCCATTCTTGAGCTAGGAGCCTTCTATCCAGCCGGTAATCATCCATCAAAAGGACTCTCCCTTCAACTCTGTCTTGAGGCTCTGTCGCCACCACTCTGATCCTTGCCGGTCAGCGCCAGCAGCCAGGCCAGAAGATGTTGAAAAACGGTGGCGTTCAAAGAATACACGATGTATTGACCCTGTCGTTCGCCGAGAACCAACCCCGCCTCCTTGAGCACACCGAGGTGGTGGGATATGGTGGCCTTAGTCAGATTGAAATAATCCGCAATTTCCCCTGCCGTCATATCCCGTTGCCCCAGGAGGCGCATTATTTCCCTCCGTGTAGGATCCCCCAAGGCGCGGAAAATATCGTTTAAACCCATGGAATTTCACCTTATTTAGATAGCTATCTAATTATTACTCTAGCCCATCCTCCCTCTCCCGTCAAGCCACAGACGTAGGAAATCACTACCAGGGTCGTCCGGTCTGGGGAAGTTTCTCGCCGCTCCCGGGGCGGGGTTTGGCTACAAGATTTGTAACTGGGGCACCTCCTTCTACATATATAGTATTAGCACTTTCTCCCAAGGAGGTATTATTATGGAAGAGGCGACTCTCAAGTGGCTTATAGACGGCATGATGGATGATAAGATGTACTATAATCCGCGCAGGATCCTAGATAAGCTGGTGCGTACGGAGGAAGCAGAAATACGCCTATACCATGAGCTGGCTAAAGGGGCTCCTGCTGACTGCTTGCGCAGGATCATAGAGCACATGGCCCACCGGGAAAAGGAAGGCTTGGAGCAATTGAAAATGCTCTATCACCATTTCCCCTCTTACCACGGCGCGGCGGAAAACGTCCAAGAAGCTACGGAAGCCATTTCCGTCTACGGCGATTGGTCGGAGGGAGTTAGAAAGGCCCGGGATATTGAAGTATGCCAGTGTTACTGGCTCTGTCATCTGGCCATGTATGCCCCCGATCCCCACGTCTACGCCATGATCCTGAAGCTGGCCCAGGAAGAAATACAGCAGGCCATGTTTTGGAATTACGTTTATTGCGCTTGCACCAAGAGGGCTCCTTACCCCGGTCCCTGGGATCCCCACCCCGGTTATCCCGACAAGTATCCGCGTCCCGGGCATCCCGGCGGTTACCCGAGCCCGTTTCCCTCGGACCCCGGCTATCCCGACCCGGGCTATTACCCCGGTTACCCCGATCCCTACGACAGCGGCCCCGGTGCATATGCGGCCAAAGATGAGGAGGAGAAAAAGAAAGGAGAAAACCCGTCCAAGGGTTAGAATAGACCTCCCAAAATTGCCGAAGAGGGGGCCTGCAGGCTCCCTCTTTGTTTTCTAACCCCTTTCCCAGGGAGATTGTTATTCCATTTTGGCATGCTATTTATAGCAGGAGATTATGGCTTCTTGTCGTATATTTTAATTCGCTTTTCACTTTCTCCTAAAATTATACGGCAAGGAGGTAAAGGGAACTTGGTCGAGAAAACCGACACCGCCAGCCGGCTGGCCTATGCCGGGCAATCCCTAAAGGGGGTCTGGTCGCAGCTCTTCCGCCAGCCCTGGCCTTTGGGAGTAGGAGTCATGGCTATGGCCATTACCAACCTGTTTATGTTTATGTACGCCCGGGCCCTCGGGGTGTTTCCCCAGATGGCCATGTGGGGAAGCGGGCTTTATAATTTGCTGGGCTTAAAGACTGAAAGCCCCTTTGCCCCCTTCCCGGTGCAGCCTTTGTACCGGGACATGCACAGCCTCCTCAATGTCGGGATTATTCTGGGCGCCCTGGGCTCTGCGCTCCTGGCCCGGGAATTCAAGCTCCGCAGGGAGGACGGAGTGGGATACTTATTGGGCGCTGTAGGCGGAATCTTAATGGGTATAGGCACCGTCCTCATCCCACCCTGCAATGTGGGAGGTTTCTGGGTAGCCACCATGGCTTTATCGTTAAGCGGCCCCCTGTCTGCCGTGGGGCTGTTGTTGGGCGCTTACGTGGGCGGACGCATTTTACAGGGCCACATACGCAAGGCCGTCCTGGAAATCGATTTCGGCCGAGCTGCCGTAGGACCCCCGGTCCGCCGGCAGTCTGAGTCCTCCCAGCCTATAAGGGGAATTTTGATATTTCTTCTCGTTCTTGCACTGGCCCTGATTTATTACCTCGCCGGTATGCCCAAACACGGTGGATTGTTGTTGTTCGGCCTCCTTTTCGGCCTTATTGTCCAGCGGTCACGCCTTTGCTTTGCAGCCGCCTTCCGGGAAATCTTGACTACCAGAGACGGCGTCGTCATGAAATGGGTTCTGTTAAGTATGGCGGTCGGTACCCTCGGTTTTACCCTCCTCAAGGCACAAGGGTACCAGCCCCAGCATATGGTCTTCCCCGCCGGCTGGCACAATATTGCAGGCGGCTTTGTCTTCGGTATCGGAATGGTACTGGCCGGGGGCTGCGGCCTGGGCATCCTGGTCCGCAGCGGGGAAGGCTATACCCGCTCTTGGCTGGCCATTATCACCGGTATGCTGACTGCAGGTGCCTGGGTGCACGTCTACGGCCACCGGGTGGGCGAGGGCTGGCTGTACGGAAGGCCCGTCTACTTGCCCGAAGTCCTTGGGTGGGGCGGCGCTCTGGTCTTTGTATACGGTTTTCTGCTCCTGTTTTATCTGTTCATCCTTTGGGTGGAGGGAGGAAAGCATGAAAGAGCTTAAACCCGTAAGAATCGCCGATAACCACTATCAGGTGGATATGCGGGGTTGGATGTGCCCTTATCCCAAATACGCCATTGAGATGCTTTTGAAAAAACTGCCGCCGGCCAGCCTTATGGACCTTTTGGTGGACTGCCCGGCAGCCACCAAAGACGTCCCGGCGGTGGCCCGGAACCAAGGAAGCACGGTTGTGGAAGTGTCTACCATAGGCGACGGTGAATGGTCGATCAGAATAAGTAAATAACCTCCGTCTCCCTCCCCTCGCGGAGGGAGATTTTATTGTCCAACGGAACCCTCCTGCCTAAGTGCTGCTACCAGAAGGTAAACGGGAAGAGGACCGGATGGCCTTGCGAAAAACTATGGCCGTATTTAACGCTTTTTCGGCGGAACTTGCCGAAGTAAGAGGTCGTCTATTATAATAGGAATAACTTACCTGGGGCTTTCATCTACCGCCCCGCCCTGAAGGAGGCATAATTTCGGTGAACCGGATGCGGCAAAGAAGGGGATTCTTCATTCCCATGGCCGCCTTCTTGGCGGCTCTGATCCTGGCCTCCCCGCTGGTTTCCCTGGCCGGGCCTTTAGCCTGGGAAGTGGTCCCTGAGGAGGAAAAAGTGCCCCTGTCTACCGGGGTACGATATTCATCCTACAGGCTCACCGCTCCCGACTACGACCAGAAGGTGCAGATACTAACCGTTGACCTGGCGGACAGGTTTACCGTACTGGAAACAGCCCTATCCCACGACAACCTGGCCTTTGACCAGGAGAGGCCTTCGGCCATGGCAACCCGGCTGGCCCGGGAAGGCAAAGGAGCGGTGGCGGCCACCAACGGCGATTTTTACAGCACGCAGGCCCCCTATTTGCCCATCGGCCTCCAGATAAGGGGAGGCGAGTTGCTTATCAGCCCCCAAGGATTTCCGGCCATAGGGGTAACGGCAGAAAAAGAAATTATACTGGGCACCCCGCGCCTGGAAGCCCGGGTGACCTTTTCCCGACAAGTAACTTTAGAGGGCCAGGGAGTGGCCGAATTTGTGTACAGCCATCCCATCAACCACATCAACCGACCCCGGGGAATGGATATGCTCGTTCTCTATACCCCTGCCTTTGCTTCTACCACCCAGACCAATGATTACGGTACCGAAATAATCTTGAAGGACGTCGACCTGCCCATCAAAGCCGGAGCTACATACAGCGGCACAGTGGCAGCGAAGATAGAAAATAGAGGCAACAATTTTATCCACCTCTACGGCGTAGTCCTTTCCGGCCACGGCAAGGCCCGGGAATTCCTGAACATGCTCAATCCCGGCGACCGGATCAATTTTACCATTAGATTTACCGATCCCCGGTGGCATGAGGTTACCGAAGCCATAGGAGGCCGGGAGATTATCCTACGCGACGGGCAGATCGCGTTGCCGGAAAACAGCCGAGACCCGCTCATTACGGCCCGCCATCCACGGACGGCGGTCGGCGTTACCAAGGATGGGCGGCTGGAGATATTTGTTGTCGACGGTCGCCAGCCCGGATACAGCGACGGTATGACCCTCTATGAACTGGCCGAGTTCATGCTGGACCGCGGCATCGTGGCCGCCTTAAACCTCGACGGAGGCGGTTCCTCGGTACTGGCGGGCCGCCGGGTAGGCGAAGAAGGGCTCACCGTATTGAACCGGCCTGCCGGCGGCGGAGAGAGGCCGGTAACCAATGGCCTGGTCCTCTTCTCCACAGCTCCCAAAGGAGAGCTCAGCTATCTCTATTTATCCCCGTATAAGGTTAAGGTGTACAAGGGCAGCCAGGTGGAGTTCAGCCTCAAGGCCCAGGACAACTACTACAACCCCGCTCCGGTACCGGACGACGTAGCCTGGGAAGTCGAGGAAGGGATAGGACGTTTCATATCCCCCGGCCGGTTCCAGGCCGAAGAGCCCGGGAGATCCGAGGTGAAGGCCCGGGTAAGGGGGATCGAGGCCGTTGCCGAGGTGAAGGTAGTCGACGAGATTGTGCGGTTGGTAATCAGCCCGGCCGTAGCCTTCCTGGAGCCGGGAAGCAGGCAGCAGCTTAAAGTCCGGGCCTTTGATGCCGAGGGCGAGGAAATTCTCGTGAATCCATCCCTGTATAGCTGGTCCATTTCTGCCGAGCTGGGCGAAATAGACCCCGAGACGGGTGAGTTGTTGGTAACGGGAGCGGTACAAAACGGCGTGGTAAAGGTACGCTTAGGAGACCGTGAGGCCGTAGCCGAGATCAACCCCACCCTATCCGTGCGGCTGGAAGGCCCGGCCCAGGTGGGCCAAGAAGTTACCTTGGTGGTAACCCACAGGGGCATGCCCGTCGAAGGGGCCTCCGTATACCAGGTTGAGCCCGCGGTACCCACCGGCCGGGTGACGGCCAGCGCCCTGTACTTCCGTACCGGACCGGGGACCGAGAACCGGGCCAGTGCCCTGCTACCCCGGGGATACAGCTTGGAGGTCTTGGCCAAGTTGGAGAACGGTTGGCTAAAGGTACGCCTCCCGGACGGGCGAATCGGCTATGTGGCAGGCCAATATGTTGCCGTCCAGGAAGGAAGCCGCCTCCTGGGGCAGACCGATGCCCAGGGTAAAACGGTATTCACCGCATGTGTAGCCGGCCGGTATGTTTTCGCGATCCAAAAGCAGGGTTACATAGCGGCTAGCTTAGTGCAGGAGTTCATAGCCCCATGATTCCGTCCGTCGCTTAGAGCCGCCGGGCATCTTCATGGAGTTACATTATGGTGACTTATTTGGACATAGTTTAAGACGGGCACAATATCTATAGAGAAGTGCATCCGGTATGTTGCCGGTAAAGGGAGATAATAATTCATGCCGGCCGTCTTGGAACACTTAGGGCTAATGTCGCGCTTCCTCTTCCAGGCCTTCCCGGGAGTGGGTAGGGAGCTAAAGGGGTGGCGCGAATTGGCTTCCCGTTGTCCCGACCCCGAACTCAAGAAGCAGGCCCTGGCCAGCTTGACCTTAAAACGTTTCCACTGCCAGGGGGCCGCCGTTTTTGCCGTAGGGCAAGGAAACTGCCATAGAGAGTTGCTGCGGGCCCTTGTGGCCCTGCAGACCTTAAGCGATTACCTGGACAACCTCTGCGACCGGGCCGGGGTCCAGGAAGAAGAAGCTTTCCGGCAATTGCATCATGCCTTCAGGGATGCCCTTACTCCGGGAGACGCTCTTAAAGATTACTATCAAGACTACCCTTACCGCCAGGACGGCGGGTACCTGACTGCTCTGGTAAAGGCCTGCCGGCAATCCCTTGGGGCCTTACCCTCCTACCCTCAAGTCCAGGGCCAGGTACGCTGGTTGGGCGAACTTTATTGCCAACTCCAGGTTACCAAGCACCTTCCGACAGAGTGGCGAGAAGCGCGCCTCATTCAGTGGCTGGAACCCCTGCTGCAGAATCTGCCGGAGCCACTAAATTGGTGGGAGTTGGCGGCAGCCACCGGATCTACCCTGGGTATCTTCGCCCTTATGGCCGCGGCCCTGAAGCCCCGAATCGCGACAGAAGAAGTGGAACGCCTGACCGCCGCCTATTTCCCCTGGATAGGCGGTTTGCATATCTTGCTGGACTATTATATCGATCGCCAGGAGGACCGGGAAGGAAAGGACTTGAACTTTGTTACTTATTATCGCAGCGAAAGGGAGACGCTCCTTCGCCTGCAGTATTTCTTGCGGCGTGCCATGGAGGAAGCCACTTCCTTACCGGACCCCGTTTTCCACCGGACGGTCGTATGGGGGCTGCCGGCCCTCTACCTTTCCGACCCCAAGGTAGCGGCCCAGGGGGCAACAGACACCAGAAGGCTTCTTCTGTTAAAGGGTGGCCTGCCTTCCTGCTACCTCTTTTTCCTCTGTTCCTTCCTGCGGAGGGCGGGGGTAATTTAGCCCTTCGATTTTAGCCAGCACCTCGCCGGCCAGTCGCACCAACTCTTCCCGAGCAGGACACGGAGGTAAACTCTCCAAGGCTGAAAAGGCAAAATCGATTTGCTCCCGGGCCCGTTCGCCGGCATACCCGCAGCATCCCGAGGAGTGGACGGCAGCGGCTATTTCCTCCCTTTCTTCCGGTGTTAAACCTCGGCTTATCTTTTCCCTCCAGTAGCCGGCCTGGGAGGCCAGTTCGAGGAACCGCAATACGGGTAAGGTAATAATGCCCTGGGACAGATCCTGGAGGCGGGGCTTGCCCATCTCCTCCGACCGTCCCAAGAGATCCAGTAAATCATCCGCCATCTGGTAGGCCAGCCCCAAATGCCAGCCGAAACGGGCCAAACCCTCCTGCCCCGAACGTTTAAGGCGGCCGAGGACGCCGCCGCAGCGGCAGGCGGCGCTTATCAAAGAGGCGGTTTTCTTCCCGATATGGCTAAGATAAGCCTCTTCGCTAATTCCTGGGGCCATCCGCTGCTCGATTTCACCTTCACACATGGTCCGAATGGTGGCCGTAACAATGTTTAGGACGGCCAGGGGGCTGCGGGCCAGCAGGGAAAAGGCGGTGGCGAAGAGATAATCGCCGGCGAGCACTGCAGGAATGGGGCCGTACAGGGAATGCAGGGCCGGCCGGTGACGGCGAACCGTCGCGCCGTCAAGGATGTCATCGTGAATCAGGGAGGCGAGGTGCACCAGCTCGATGGCGGCGGCCACCCTGTCTACTTCCGCCGGGTCATGGGGCCCAAAACGGGCACATATGCGCACCAGGGTGGGACGCAGTCCCTTGCCGCCGGCGAGAACGGGGTCCAAAAGTTGCCGTAGGGGAGGGCTTTCCGTGGCCACGGCCTCAGAGAGGAGCTTTTCCAGAGCAGGCCAGAGCAAGAATTCCAAAAACCTCCTTGTCTTTTTTCTTATTATTGCCCTAGAGCTGGTAACCTACTCCCACCAGCATAGCCGGGTAAAATTATAGTCTGCGTAAGGCGAAACAACAAAAAAGCGACCTCACCGGGAAAAGAATCCGGGTGAGGTCTCATGATAGGTATTCGCCCAACCGTTAACCGGAGTTCTTGTCCCCAGGCCGCACACCCATTAAGCGGCAGGCCCCTGTTAGGCCCTTATTTCTACTTGGCCGAAGAAGGGCGCCAGTTTTGCCGCAGCCTTCTTTAAGGTCGCTTCCGAACAGGGAGGGATATCCCGGTAGTATCCGTCGATAACGGAGTCCGCGGGCCTGAAGGCTTGCAAGACATACCGTTTGGCCCCCCTCAGCATATACCCGAGGGCCAGGAGATCTTCCTCCAACAACAGGCCCGGAACGACTGTAGTCCTGAACTCGTAGGCCACCCGGCTGTCTTTTAGAAGGGCGATGCTCTCCTCTATAGCTCCGAGGTCTGCCTTCACCCCCGTAAGGAGGTGATACTTTTCCGGCGGCCCTTTGACATCCATGGCCACATAATCCAGGAGGCCCTTTTCTAAGAGCCCGGCTAAAACGGCGGGCCGCGTGCCGTTGGTATCTATTTTTACTTTGAAGCCGCTCCCTTTCAATTGGCAAATAAAATCTTCCACGTCTCGGGCCAATGTCGGCTCTCCCCCTGTGAGACAGACGGCCCGGATGAAAGACTTCCGCCGGTCCAAGAAAGCCAAAACATCTTCCGGGGGAATCTCTGGCAAAGCCGAGGGGCGCAGTACCAGGTCGGCATTATGGCACCAGGGGCACCGGAAATTACATCCCCCGAAGAAGATGGTGGAACAGACCTCCCCGGGAAAGTCCACCAGGCTGGTCTTGTGGATACCTCTAACGGCCACCGTCCTCACCGCGTCTTATCCTGCCAGGCTGAAAACCCGGCGCCTGAGGAACTCGGCCTTCTTGCCCTTATTCCAATTCTTTACCGGGCGGTAGTAACCCACAATCCTGCTCCACACCTCCGTTTCCCGGCCGCAGGTGGGGCACTTCCATTGTTCGCCGGCCAGGTAACCGTGCTCGGTACAGATGCTGAATGTCGGCGTGAGGGTGAGATAGGGCAGGCGGAAGCGGCTCATAACCGTCTGCAAGAAACGGCTGCAGGCGGTTAGATCCGTTATCCTTTCCCCCAGGTAAGCATGGAACACCGTGCCCCCTGTATACTTGATCTGTAGTTCATCCTGGTGTTCCAGCGCTTCAAAAACATCGCCGGCGAAATCTACCGGCAGATGGGTCGAATTGGTGTAATAGGGGTCCTCGTCTCCCGAAGTAATGATGGCGGGATACAAGGACTTGTCCAGCCGGGCCAGGCGGTAGGAAGTGCCCTCGGCCGGTGTGGCCTCCAGGTTAAAAAGCTGGCCCGTTTCTTCCTGATACACCCCCAGAGTCCGGCGCATGAAGTCCAGGATTTCCAGAGCCAGCTTCCTTCCCTCCGGATCCTCTATGCCCCGTCCCGAGAAATTGAGGAGGGCTTCATGCATGCCTACGATGCCTATGGTGTTGAAGTGGTTCTCCCAATATCTGCCGAAACGCTCCTTCACCCGCCGCAGGTAGAAACGCGAATAGGGATAAAGGCCCTGTTCGGTGAACTTCTCCAGAACATTGCGCTTCAGGATAAGGCTCTCCTTGGCTAGATCCATACAGGCCTTAAGCCTGTTCAAGAGCTCCCCTTTGGAAGAGCTCAAGTAGCCCAGGCGCGGCAGGTTAATGGTAACCACGCCGATGGAACCGGTGAGGGGATTGGCCCCGAAAAGCCCGCCGCCCCGTTTTTTAAGTTCGCGGTTGTCCAGCCTCAGGCGGCAGCACATGCTGCGCACATCTTCCGGCTTTAAATCCGAGTTGACGAAGTTGGCAAAATAAGGAATACCGTATTTGGCCGTCATGGCCAGGATCTTTTCGGCTACGGGGCTCTCCCAGGCGAAGTCCGGGGTGATGTTGTAGGTGGGGATGGGGAAGGTAAAGATACGCCCCTTGGCATCCCCCTCCATCATAACCTCGCAAAAGGCCTGATTAAGCCAGTCCATCTCCTGCCGGAATTCACCGTAGCAGACATCCTGCCGCTTACCGCCGATGATGACCGGCTCGTCGGCCAGGATCTTGGGGGGCACCACATCCATGGTGAGGTTGACAAAGGGGGTCTGGAACCCCACCCTGGTAGGCACATTCAGGTTGAAAATGAATTCCTGCAAGGCCTGCTTCACTTCCGCGTAATCCAGGCCGTCATAGCGTATAAACGGCGCCAGGTAAGTATCAAAGTTGGAGAACGCCTGGGCACCTGCCGCTTCACCCTGTAGAGTATAAAAGAAATTGGCAATCTGCCCTAAAGCCGTACGGAAATGCTTGGCTGGGGCACTTTCCACCTTCTGCCCCACCCCGGCAAAGCCTACCTCTAAAAGGTCCGCTAGGTCCCATCCGCAGCAATAGGGAGCCAGGAGTTGCAGATCGTGGATATGTATAGCTCCCTCCTCGTGGGCCCGCCGGATTTCCGGTGGATATACTTTTTCCAGCCAATATTTAGAAGTAACGGCCCCGATAATGTGGTTATTGAGGCCCTGCAGGGAATAATTCATGTTGCTGTTTTCGTTGATGCGCCAGTCTTGCCCTTCCAGGTAATCCTGAACCATTTTCTCTACATTGACCAACAAGTTACGGAAATTCCTCCACTCCGCATGCTGTTGGCGATAAAGGATGTACGCTTTGGCCGTGCGGGCATGACCGTTTTCTATCAGAACCTTTTCCACCAGGTCCTGCACGTCCTCCACCGTCGGCAGCCGGTCAGCAAATTTCTGGGCCACCAAAGCCGTCACCTGGTTGGCCAGCTCGCAGGCCAGGCGGCGGTCATGTCCGCCCACGGCCTGGGCGGCTTTGAAGATGGCGTTAATAATCCGCTCCTGGTCGAAATCCACCACCCTACCGTCGCGCTTTATGATCTTTTTAGGCAACATAAATATGTCCCTCCCCTTTGTTACCCGGTACCGGCCGTTCCTCGTGGTATATCTCCCCCCCTCGAGGGATCGCCTAACCGTTACTCCGGGCCCCTCGTGGGAATATCCCTTTCCGGCCCCTGACAAACTAAAAAAACCCAACTACAGGTGCCCTTTTCCCGCGTAGTTGGGGAAATTCCTGCCTAATCTTTACCCTCCGGCAGCCCCCTACCCATGCTCGTGGGTTAAAGGCACGCGTTGGTACGGGCAGGTCTCCTGGCTCAGGTTCAAAGCTCCTTGCTCCCTTCCCGGGGCGAAAAACCCCAGTGGCCCTTCAGCAAGGGCTCCCCTTCACAGTGGCGGCACCGCGCCGGAATCCCACCGGCTTCCCTTAACCCGTACTTAGACTATTTTTTCGGCACAAAATAGAAAAATCCTCCCTTCTTCTCCAAGGGGCCAAGATAGCTACATACAAAGGGATAAAACCGGGCAAGCTAAAAGAAGAGGTGAATTACCGTGAGCCACAAGAAAGACAACGATAGGCTGCGAACGGAGGAACATCTGGATAAGCTGAAATGGGAAACCGCCAAAGAGTTGGGTCTGGATGACGACCTGGCCAATGCCGGCGAGGACTTGACGGTCCGCGAAGCCGGCAAGATCGGGGGCAACATGGTGCGCAAGCTGGTTAAGGCCGGAGAAAAGGCCCTGGCCGAAGAAGGTGAGCGCAAGACCCGGTTAAACCTGCGGAAGGAAGGGGATAAACCCTAGGGAGAGACGGACATCTCTCCTAATTTTTTGCGCCCTCCACGGTCTTCCCTTTCTCTCTTAGGCACCCTACCGACAAGGCTCCTTCGGCGAATTTTTCACGGCCTCTCCCTTAATTACCCCCGTACCAGTTAACAGTGGAACCCTACCTCATAAAAAACCCGTAGATCCCGGGTATTTTTATTCGCGTAGCCGGCAGGACCTCCCCGGCGCCCTGGCCTGTTAAAATTTTGTTAACCTCATACTACCAAAAGGGAAAAGGGGCTTTATTGACGAATATAATTATAACCTTTCCTGGGACAGGACCTCAAACCAGCACCTGGGAGAGCACGACACCGGGTGTGGCTGGCCCCGTGCTGCTCCTTATACCCTAACCCCGGCCATTTCCTCCCGGTCGCCTAAAGCATTTCCTTTGCCCATGGCCTCGTCCCCGGTTCGGAAATAAATCTACAGGCTCAACCTCTGAGGGAAAGGGTGTGCTACTATGGTAAGAGAAGGTCTTATAGAACACCTTTCCGTCCTGGCGGAAAAAAACAATTACATCGACCCTGAGCTATACGAAAAGTACAATGTTAAGCGCGGCCTCCGAAACAAAGACGGAACCGGCGTCCTGGTAGGTCTCACGGAAATAGGTGAGGTCCACGGCTATATTATGGATGAAGGGGAGAGGATACCCGACAAGGGCCGCCTCCTTTACCGGGGTATCGACGTATGGGAGATCGTCCAGGGCTTTCAAAAGGAAGGCCGCTACGGCTTCGAGGAAGTCTCCTATTTGCTCCTCTTCGGGGAGCTGCCTACACGGGAAAGGCTGCGGGAATTCAACTGCCTGCTGGCAGAAAACAGGAGCCTGCCGGACGGCTTCGTGGAAGATATGATCTTAAAGGCCCCCAGCAGCAATATTATGAACAAGTTGGCCCGAAGCGTCCTAGCTTCTTACTCCTATGATCCCGATCCGGACAACACGAGTATACGCAACATAGTCCGGCAGAGTATCGAATTGATCGCCCGTTTTCCCCTCATGATAGCTTACGCTTACCATGCCAGGTGTCATTATTACGATAATAAAAGCCTGTACATTCACCTGCCCCAAAAAGAACTGTCCACGGCGGAAAATTTCCTGCATATGATCAGGCCTCACAACCAGTACACCAGGCTGGAAGCCGAACTACTGGATCTCGCCCTGGTCCTCCATGCCGAACACGGGGGCGGTAACAACTCCACCTTTACCGTCCACGTCGTCGCCTCCACCGGCACCGACATCTACTCCGTGATCGGTGCTGCCGTAGGTTCTTTGAAGGGGCCTAAACACGGCGGGGCCAACATTAAAGTCATGGAAATGATGGAGAATATTAAAGAAAACGTTAAGGACTGGAAGGACGAAGAAGAAGTTAAATATTATTTGGGCAAGATCCTGCGCAAAGAAGCCTTCGACGGGAAGGGATTGATTTACGGGCTTGGACATGCCGTCTATACATTGTCCGATCCGCGGGCCGTCTTGCTCAAACAAAAGGCGGCGGAACTGGCCAGGGAAAAAGAAATGGAGGACGAGTTCGGCCTGTACCTGACCATCGAAAGGGTGGCCCCGGAGGTCTTCGCCGCAGAAAAACGGGCCGATAAAATCATCGCGCCCAATGTAGACTTTTATTCCGGCTTCGTCTATAAGATGCTCAACATTCCCGTGGAGCTCTACACCCCCATCTTTGCCATGGCCAGGATCTCCGGCTGGTGCGCCCACCTAATAGAAGAACTGGTGAGTGGCGGTAGGATCATCCGCCCGGCCTATAAGAACGTATCTCCGAAGAAGAGCTATCTCCTCCTCGACCAGAGGTAAGGGAGGTTCGCAACAGCTTTGAGAAACTGTACTATAATTGACTACATTTTACTATTTTGTTAGCATAAAAGTATGGAACTCCTATCTATAGGTGAAGCGGCAAAAAGATTAGGCGTACACCCGAACAGGCTTCGGGCATGGGAAAAACAAGGACTGATTAGGCCTGTGCGGTTGCCCAGCGGCCGGCGGAGATACCCGGTGGAGGAAATCAACCCCATTTTAGGAACGGGAGGGATAAAAGCAGAGCCGGATGCGGTTGTCCTTTACGCCCGGGTGTCCACGAAGAAACAAGCCGATGCCGGGAATCTGGAGCGCCAGATGGAGAGGCTGCGGGCATACGCACGGGAAAAGGACTACCGTGTAGTGGCGGAGTATTCGGACGTGGCTTCGGGTTTAAACCAGAACCGCCGGGGCCTGGAACGGGTGCTTAAGGGTGCCGATTATCGAATACCCTGACAGGCTGGCGAGGTTCGGGTACGCCTATTTAGAGCGCCATTTAAAGTACTGCAGTGTAGAGATAGAAATCACTTCGCAGAAAGAGCCTGAGGACGCGCATTCACCTAGCCTGGCGATAAGGGCTGCAGGGCCGGCTCGGAAGAAGCGCATATTGTCAACAGCTACAGGCATCAAAGGCCCTTCTAGGGTCCGGCCGCCGAGCAAGCCAGCAGTACTTGGTCGGCTCCCGCCATGCCCACTCGGGCCAGACTGGCCACATTGTCCAGGGTTTGGTCTACGGTTTCGGCAATGAGGCCTGAAGGAGAGGCCGTCAGGCCCTGGAGGGTGAGGAGGGCGGTTTTCAAACCCGTTTCCACTCCTACCATAACCTTCAGGCTGCACGAGGGCTTGGCACCGTCGCAGATTATACCGCTTAAACTGCCGGCCAAGTTGCACAAAGTGCGCGTCACCGGGGTAGAATCGCTCCCCAAGAGCCAGAGGCTGGCGGCGGCGATTCCCCAGCTCCCTGCAAAGGCGCTCGCACATATACGAGAAAGCCGGCCCAGTTTGTTTTTTGCCCACAGGGTCACGGCGGCGGAAAGGGCCAGGGATTGGGCCGCTTTATCCTGCTTTACCTTGAGTCCCTTGGCCACCAGCCATACGGGCAGCAGGCTGGTGATGCCCTGGTTTCCGCTACCCCCCAGAGTGGCCACCGGTAGGGGCACACCGGACATGCGGGCGTCTACGGCCGCGCAGGCCACGGCTTGGGCGGCCAGGCACACGCCTGCCCAGTTAAAATCATGGCGGCCGGCGGCTGCAATTTGGCGGGCGATATGCGGGAGGCAGCGGCCTGTACCCAGGCCGCTGCCTTTGCGCAAGCCGTGCCGGGCTATGGCCAGATTGGTCTTCGCTGCTTCTTGCAGGAAGGTTAACTTGCCGGGGTCCAGTTGGCTGGCCAGGTGGAAAAGTTCGGTAAAGGTAGTGTTTTCCCAGATACTTTTCGGGGGCTCTGGCCAATTAACGGGCTTAAGGTTATGATGGTTAAGACAGGGGCCTTCTAGGGCTACCAGATTGGTATGATAGTGGCGAATACAGGCCCGGGCCCTATGTACGTTATTCCTAACTTGGGCTTCGATATATAAGTCCTGGAGGGAAGAATCAAAGAAGGCCCTCGCGCGGCCGCTGCGGAACAACTCTTCGGCCTTCACAGCGTCGCGGGGGTCCAGGTCGGCAAAAAGGAGGAGTTCCTTTTGGGGGCTTAAGAAGGCTCCCAAAGCAGCGCTCATGGCCGGGCCTTTTAAAGAAGTATAGGGTAAGCCCACGGCAAGGGCATTGCGGTAGGTTTGGGGATCCAAGACTACTTTGATTTCATGGGGTGGGGCGCCCAGGGCGGCGATGGCGTAGGCCACGGCTAGTGCGATGGCCGCCGGTTCGGTGCACCCGATGGCCAACTTTATTTCCTTCCGCAGTTCTTCCAGTAATAATTCCCCGCCCTTCATATGTTACTCATCCTTTTCTTTAAAAATTAACTGTAACTTAATTATAACACGATAAATGATATAATGTCCATAATTAATCGGTCGTCAGGCTGGTGAAGTTCGAGTGGCAAGGGTGCAGCTCAAGAGAAATGAAGAAATGCGGGTTAAAGACGGTCACCCCTGGATTTACAGGACGGAGATAGAGGAGGTTTATGGCTCTTTTGAACCGGGCGATATAGTGGAAGTAGAGGATAACCGCGGCAGATTCTTAGGCTGGGGATACATAAACCCGGTCTCCATGATCACGGTTCGCCTGCTGACTTATCAACGCGACGAAGAAGTTGATGAAAGCTTCTGGCGGCGGCGCCTGTTGGCTGCCTGGAATTACCGCCAGCAGGTCCTTAAGGGGGCCGATACGGATTCTTACCGGGTGGTATTCGGCGAGGCAGATTTCCTGCCCGGTTTGATTGTAGATAAGTTCGGCCCTTATCTTGTGTTTCAGACCCTGGCCCTGGGGATCGACCGTTTCCGGGAAACGCTGGTTGAGCTCTTGGACGACATAATTAAGCCTGACGGGATTTATGAGCGCAACGATGCGGCGGTGCGGGAACTAGAGGGTCTGGAACTGCGCACCGGCTTCCTCAAGGGCCGTTTTGACCCCCTGGTGACCATTCGGGAAAATGGGATTAAGCTGTATGTGGATATGGCTCGGGGCCAGAAGACGGGCTATTTTCTCGACCAGCGGGAAAACAGGGCGGCCATAAGACCCCTCGTCGGAGGAGCACGCGTGTTAGACTGCTTCTGCCATACCGGAAGTTTCAGCCTTCACGCAGCCAGTTTTGGCGCGCGGGAAGTGCTGGGCCTGGATATTTCGGAAGAAGCCGTGGCTATAGCGCGGCGCAACGCCGCCCTAAACGGTTACGAGGGCATCTGCTCCTTTAAGGTAGCCAATGTGTTTGATGCCCTGAGAGAAATGGATCGCTCAGGCGAAAGATATGATGTAGTCATTTTAGATCCGCCCGCCTTTGTTAAGAGCAGGAAAGCCCTGGAAGGAGCTATTAGGGGCTACAAGGAAATTAATTTGAGGGCCATGAAGCTTTTGTCTCCCGGTGGATTCCTGGTGACCTGTTCTTGTTCTTACTATATGCCGGAGGACCTTTTCTGGGAGGTCGTTTTCAGCGCGGCCCGGGACGCCCGTCGCCGACTGCGCCTTGTAGCCCGGCGGGGCCAGGCGCCTGACCATCCCGTTCTTATGGGTTACGATGAGTCCCGTTACCTCAAATGCCTGTTCTTCCAGGTGTTATGAAGAAGTGGGGGCGTGAGCGGGGAAAGAGTATCATGGGGGTTCCTTTACCTGAGGAGCTTTACGCGGCGACATTCCTGGATAGGCCCAATCGCTTTACGGTAAGGGCCTGGTGCCTGGGAAGTGTGGTCCAGGCCTTCCTGGCCGACCCGGGAAGGCTGGCCGAGCTGCTGCAGCCGGGAACCCAGCTCTATCTTGCTCCCCGAGTTGCCCCGGGACGAAAGACCGAGTTTGATGTGGTACTGGTGCGCCACGGTGAGATTCTGGTGGCCGTGGATAGCCGCTTACCCAATAAAATTTTTGCCCAAGCTGTTCGGGCCGGAGAAATATCCGAATTTCAGGGATATAGCAACATAAGGCCGGAAGTAAAGGTGGGACCCAGCAGGCTGGATTTCTTATTGGCAGGGGAAGGCCGGGTGCCCTGTTATGTGGAAGTGAAATCCGTAACCTTGGTGGTGGGAAAGGAAGCCCGCTTTCCCGACGCACCCACTACCAGGGGCAGCCGCCATCTTAAAGAACTGGCAAAACTTAGGGTACAGGGTTTTAGGGCGGCGGTGGTTTTCCTTATTCAGCGGCAAGATGCCCAGCAGTTTGCCCCTAATGAGGAGACGGACCCCCTTTTTGCGCGAACCTTGCGCGAGGTAGCGGGCCTGGGAGTCGAGGTCCTGGCTTATCGCTGCCAGGTGGATATAAAGGAAATAAGATTGTCCAACCGTGTGGAAATTAATTTATGAGGTGTGTAACTCCATTCTTAACAATTTCTTGATAATTCCTTGATTATTTCCTAGTAATGGTCCTCTATACTAGCAACTGAAGGCAGGAAAATATACCTGCCCAAACTAAAAATTACGAAGGGAGGCTTAAGCACGTGAAGCGCCCAAGATGGATTGCCGTTCTTTCTATACTGCTGCTGGGTCTCTTCCTAACCCCGGCTTTTGCAGGAGATACCAGCAGTAGCAGCGGGCCGAGTTGGGGATTGCGGCTTGGCCGGGCGCAGGGAGGTCTAGTGGGTACTGTCGCGGAGATCCTGGGGTTGGACCGGGCGAAAGTTTTAGAGCAGCGTCATTCCGGCCGGTCCCTGGCGGAAATTGCTGAAGCCCAAGGGGTCAATAAAGACCAGTTGGTGCAGGAAGTTTTGGAGGAGCGCCAGGGAATTTTAAACCAGATGGTACAGGAAGGCCGCATTACCCAGGAGCAGGCTGATCTCTGCCTGGAGAATATGAAACAGCGCGTGGAGTACAGTATTAACCGTACTTCTGTGGGGCCGCCACCCTGGGCCGGAAAAGGCTCTGGTAACGGTCAGGCGGCCAGGGCTAGAGGCAACGGCTTTGGCCAGGCCGGGATGGGCCGCGGCCTTGGCCTAGGGAATGGTGGAAATAACAGGTAATAATTTTAGCGGGGGTTATTAACCCCCGCTATAATTATTCAGGTTAAAGGCTGGGGTGCTTGCCAGCCACCCGAATGGCCTAGAAGCACCTCCCGCCCAAGGGAGCCTTGGAATTGTATTGCCGCAAGGTTAAAATAGCAATTAGCCGGGGATATTTATGGCCTGGAAGCAGAGGCATTGGATACCGGGGAGGGCATAGTTAAAAAAATGGGCGCACCGTTTATCCTGGTAGTAGAGGACGAAGAAAAGATCAAGGAAATGGTGGCCAGCTACCTGGCTAGTGAAGGATTTCAAGTCAAGACAGCAGCTACAGGTCCCGAAGCCTTACAGCTTTTGGAACGACACAATTTTGATCTGGTGGTCCTTGACTGGATGCTGCCAGGGCTAAGCGGTTTAGAAGTTTGCAAACAGGTGAGGCAAAAATCCGATGTCCCTATAATTATGCTGACCGCCAGGAGTGAAGAAGTGGATAAACTTCTGGGCCTAGAGCTGGGGGCGGATGATTATATAACCAAGCCTTTTAGCCTGCGAGAGCTGGTGGCACGCATAAAAGTTGTGTTGAGGCGGAGCAAAGGCCAGGAAACATCCCGGCAGGAAGAACTAACCATTGGCGATCTTTACATAAATTTCACTACTCGGGAGGTAAGGGTAGATCAGCGCGAAATAGAACTGACTCCTACCGAATTTGCCCTTCTTTCGGTTATGGCTCGCCATCCGGGCCGGGTCTTTAGCCGTATGCAGCTATTAGATTTAGCTCTGGGGGAAGCTTTTTTAGGTTATGAGCGCTCAGTGGATACCCATATAAGCAATCTGCGAAAGAAGATCGAAAAAGATCCCGGTAATCCCGAATACATACTTACCGTTTACGGAGTGGGCTATAAACTCAGGCCCAGGTGAGGTATGAAGCTGCATCTTAAAATTACCGCTGCTATGGTGGCCGTAGCTATAGCAGCTATAGCCCTGGTAGCCGTTACTTCCAATATAATTGCCGGTCGCTCTTTTAACACCTATTTAAATCGACAGAAGGAACTTAGGGTGGGGGAATGGCAGTCTATTCTCCTTTCCTATTACCGCCAGAATGGAAGTTTGGAGGGTGTCCAGGCGTTATTTAGTTATACCCGGCCCGGGCGGGGACGGGGTGGGCCAGGCTTTCCGGGACGGGGAGGCGTGGAAAGGATTGTAATCACAGATCAGGACGGAAAAGTAATCGGGGACTCGGAAGGAACCTCTCTGGGCCAAAGGTTAAGTCCGGCTGAACTAAAAAGGGCTGTTCCCTTAAGTTATGACCAGCACACCATAGGCTACTTATTAATAACTACCAGGTCTGGAACAGGAATCCGTTCCCTGGAACAACAGTTCCGAGACAGTGTTTTACGGGGCATCATATTAAGCGGGTTATTAGCCTCCCTGCTGGCCATGAGCCTGGGATTATTTCTTGCCCGCCGGCTTACTGCGCCTCTGAGAGAATTGGTATCTGCTGCGCGTAAAATTGCCGGCCGCCAGTGGAAACACCGGGTTACCATTACCAGTCAAGACGAAATAGGAGAGCTGGCCGCAGCCTTTAACTCCATGGCTGAAAGCCTGGAGCGCTACGAAGATGCGCGCAAGAATCTGATAGCTGACATGGCCCATGAGTTGCGGACTCCATTAGCCATATTAAGGGGCAATTTAGAAGCAATACAGGAAGGAATATCTAAGCCCACACCAGAACTAATGGCTTCCTTACACGATGAAGTCTTAAGGCTTTCCCGCCTGGTGAAAGATTTACAGGAGCTCAGCTTGGCGGAGATGGGAAAACTTAATCTTCACTTCCAGGAGGTTTCCCTGGAAGAGCTGTTGGAAAGGGTAACAACTACCTTTGCAGCTGAAGCTGCTGCCCGCGATATAAACTTCCAGGTCCAAATAGATAAGCCTCTGCCATTGCTGAGCCTGGACCCTGACCGTATAACCCAGGTTTTTTTAAACCTGTTGTCCAATGCATTACGGTACACTCCTCCGGGAGGACTAGTTAGCCTGCAGGTGGAAGAAGAGAGAGATTTTCTTCACTTTCGGATTAGTGACACTGGGCCGGGCATAGATCTTGAGGATTTACCCTATATCTTCGAGCGCTTTTACCGCTCTCGAGTTTCCCAATCACAGGCTGAAGGAGGGACAGGCCTTGGTTTGGCCATTGCCAGAGAAATTGTGGTGGCTCACGGAGGCCGTATATGGGCGGAGAGCGCACCCGGTCAGGGTAGTACCTTTCACTTTGTTATACCATTGTAATGGGAAGGAGAGCCAATATCTTAAACCCACGGAGGGGGAGGGGCCAACCCGCTATGTTGAAATTTGATTGGATCCAGGTAGAGGTTACCTCCTACTGCAACGCAATGTGTAGTTATTGTCCTCATACGGTTTACCGCGATTCATGGATTAACCGGCATCTTGACCTCGATAGCTTCAAAAAGCTGGTACCCTCTTTTTCCAAGACCGGTCTTGTATTCCTCCAGGGATGGGGCGAGCCGTTGCTCCATCCTAATTTTTTCACCATGGTTGCCCGAGCTAAAGAGACAGGATGCCTGGTGGGCACCACTACCAACGGAACATTGGTGGATGCCGTGGTGGCCAAGGAGATTGTTACCTCGGGTATAGATATCCTAGCCTTTTCCCTGGCTGGTACAGGTAAAGACCATAATAGGTGGCGGCGAGGTACTACCCTGGACCAGGTCCTGGCGGCCATTGGCGAAGTAGTAGCAGCCAAACGACGATACCGTGCTGTGAAGCCGGCTATTCATGTGGCTTACATGCTACTGCGTTCCGGGCTGGAGAATTTACGGCAGCTCCCGTTATTGCTACAGGGACGCGGAATAAAGCAGGTGGTAATAAGTACCCTTGATTTCGTTCCATCTCCTGAGCTGGCGGAGGAGGCTGTCTCTTTTGATGATCCCCAGGAATTGGCCCGCGCAAAGCCCCTCCTGGATACAGTGGTACGGGAGGGGGAAAAAAGAGGGCTGGACATATATTATTATTTAGTCGACTGGAACCGGCCCCGGGAGCTTTGCACCGAAAATGTATTGCGTTCAATGTTCATTGGAAGTGACGGCTCAGTCGCCCCTTGCGTTTTTGCTAGCCTGCCGGTCTCCAATCATCTCTTGCGCCACACTTGTCTGGGCTCTATTCCTTACCAGAAGCTTCACTTTGGCAACGTCGGGGAGATGCAGTTGGAAGTTATTTGGGAGAAGCCCGCTTACCGGGATTTCCGCGCTTCTTTTGCCCTAAGAAAGCTCTATCCTATCTGTCAGGGTTGTCCCAAGCTTTACGCAGTAACACCGGAAAAGTAAACAGGCAGCTTGACCGGCCGAGGCGAGCACCCGAGCTCGCCCTGTTGCTTTTTCTTCCGCAAAAAGTAGTAATTTTATTGACATATGGTCATAATAGGAATACAATATAAATGAACTAATGACCATAACTCGAGTTGAGGGGGGCAAATACACGGTGAAAGTGGCTATAACAGCCCAAGGGCCAAACTTGGACTCCCCCGTAGAACCGCGCTTTGGCCGCTGCCCTTATTTTATTCTCATGGACACCGAGAAGAACACTGTAGAAGCAATTGCCAATGAGGGCGCTGGATCTGGAGGCGGGGCAGGTATCGCTGCTTCCCAGGCGTTGATCAATCGAGGCGTGAAGGCGGTAATCACTGGCCAGGTAGGTCCCAAGGCCATACGAGTTCTCCAGGAAGCGGGGATCAGGGTTTACCATGCGACCTCAATGACTGTCCGCGCGGCCCTGGAACAATGGCAGCAAGGGAAGTTAACGGAGATTTCTTAAACTACCGAAAGGTTGGCTTATGAATAGCCGAGGGGGAGGTAAAAAATTTGAAGATAGCAGTAGCAACTGAGGGGAATATGGTGGCCGAGCATTTTGGGCACTGTTCCCAGTATACTTTATTTGAAGTTGAGGACCAGAGGGTAATCAGTAAAACAGTTATCCCTAATCCCGGCCACCAACCGGGATTTTTACCGGGATATTTAGCTAATTTGGGCGTAAAATGTGTTATTGCCGGCGGGATGGGTGCCAGGGCGGTGGAGCTGTTTGCCGAACGCGGTATCCAGACCATTACCGGTGCCAGCGGTCCAGTAGATGAAGTAGTCCAGGCTTACTTGAGGGGTAACCTGCAAACCCGCGGCGGCGTTTGTGATCACGGACATCACGGATGTTAATTTAAAGGCGGGAGGAAGATGACCATGGCTGTACGGGTGGAGGCAGAAAAGTGCACGGGGTGTGGGAGCTGTGTGGATGTATGTCCCATGGCTGCCATTACGGTGGAAGAGGTGGCTGTGATTAATGAAGATGAGTGTGTGGAATGCGGTACCTGCGTAGAGGAATGCCCCAATGGAGCGCTAGTCTTGGAATAGAGAAGGTGGTGGACAGCCTGTGAGGGTGGCGGTGGCCAGCGGCAAGGGCGGTACGGGGAAGACGACCATAGCCGTCAACCTGGCCCTAGCCCTGGAAGGGAAGGTACCGGTTCGTTTTTTGGATTGCGATGTGGAGGAACCCAATGCCCACCTGTTTCTTAAGCCCACCTTCGATCACGAACGAGTGGTCAGCATACCGGTGCCCGACGTAGAGGAAGCCAAATGTACGGTTTGCAAGAAGTGTGGGGAAGTCTGCGCCTTTAACGCCATAGCCGTGGCAGGGGGCAAGGTCGTCACCTTCCCCGAACTATGTCACGGCTGCGGTGCCTGTGCCCGGTTTTGCCCCTCGCAGGCTATCAGGGAGAGGTCTCACCGTATCGGCATACTGGCCACCGGCCGGGCAGGCTCTGTAACCTTTGTACAAGGGAAGATGGACGTCGGTACACCGCTGGCCCCGCCGTTGATTAAAGCAGTAAAAAAGGAGATGGGAAGCGAGGAAGCGGTAATAATCGATGCTCCGCCGGGGACTTCCTGCCCCGTCGTAACTTCCGTGGACGGGAGCGATTTCTGTTTACTGGTAACGGAACCCACTCCTTTCGGGCTACACGATTTAAAACTGGCCGTGGGTATGGTCCGGGAATTAGGTATTCCGTGTGGGGTCATTGTCAACCGGGCCACTTTGGGTGACTTTCATGTGGAGCGCTATTGTTACGAAGAAGGGATCCCGGTACTTCTGAAAATCCCTTTCGACAGGCGTTATGCCGCCTGCTACTCCCAAGGGGATTGCCTGGTTAAAGTTTATCCAGAGTGGGTTCCGGTTTTTGCCGACCTTTGGCGACAGGTGGAAAGGATGGTGAAGCGGGGTGCAAGAGCTCTTGGTAATCAGCGGTAAGGGCGGAACCGGCAAGACCTCTCTGGCCGCAGCTTTTGCCGTTTTGGCCCGGGATAAAGTACTAGTAGACTGTGATGTGGACGCGGCAGACCTGCACCTCCTTCTCCGTCCCCAGATCCAGAGCAGTAACGAGTTTTGGGGGATGCCCAAGGCCTTCATCAATGCCGAGGATTGTAATAAGTGCGGGCTGTGCCAGGAAGCCTGCCGCTTTGGAGCTATTGAAGATTACCACGTTAATCCCCACCTATGCGAGGGTTGTGGTGTATGCAGCCGTCTGTGTCCGGCAGGGGCCGTCGTAATGCGCGATCATTTGGCCGGCTACTGGTATGTGGCCCACACCCCTTACGGCCCTATGGTCCACGCCCAGCTGGGAATTGCCGAGGATAATTCCGGCAAACTGGTTACCGTGGTACGCCAGGCGGGCCGCGAGCTGGCCCGGGAAAGGGGCCTAAATCTTATTATCATTGACGGGCCGCCCGGGATCGGCTGTCCGGTGATTGCGGCCCTGTCAGGGGTATCCTTGGCCCTGGTGGTCACCGAGCCCACGGTGGCCGGCCACCACGACCTGGAAAGAATAATGCAGTTGGCTGGCCACTTCCGAGTGCCGGTAGAGGTTTGTATCAATAAGTTTGATCTTGCCCCGGCAAAGAGTCGGGAAATAGAAGAGTACTGCCGGGCCCAGGGCGTGGAGGTTATAAGTAAAATCCCCTTTGATGAAGAGGTTGCCTGGGCCGTATCCAGGGGTGTGCCCCTGGTGCAGCCCAGGGGAGGTTCGCGGGGTGGCGCCGCCAGAGCCGTAAGGTCACTGTGGGAAAAGCTTGCGGAACGGCTGGACGTCCTCGCGAGGCGGCCGGGACATTAAAGGCCGGAGCCGGCATCCCCGGTAGGGGGAATCTTGGGGAAACACGAATTTTAGGGAGGGGGAAACATGGCAGTCGGGATGAGGGAGAATTTAGAACGCCTGCAGGAGCACGAACGCCGCCTTACTCCCCAGCGAAAGGCCGTTCTTCAGGCTTTCTTGGAGCTTTCTCAGGAACACCCGACTGCCGACGAAATATACCGGGCGGCCAAAAATCATTGTGCCACCCTGGGCCTGGCCACTGTTTATCGTTTGAAATCTTCGGCTGCCCTGCAGCCATAGCTACCGCCAGCATACTGACTGATTTAGCCAAAGGGAAGAGCGTGGAAGAAGCTCTGAAAATAAGCGACCTGGACGTTATAAAGGCTTTGGGGGGTTTGCCTGACCGCAAAATCCACTGTTCCGGTTTAGGTGCGGAGGCCCTGCATAAAGCAATTGAAGATTACCTGGCCAAGAAGGAGTTTAGGCCGAGTTTAAAACAGGATGGTGAGAACCTTGGCGAAAGAAACGTGCGAAACCTGCAACCCTGAAAGCTGTACTTCCACCACTTGCGAGGCCAAGAAACCCCAGAAAATACCCTCCAATGAGATGAACCACATAAAACATGTAATCGCTATTATGAGCGGTAAAGGCGGGGTCGGCAAATCCTCGGTGACCGCCTTGCTGGCCGTGGCCCTGGCGAGGGAGAACTCCCGGGTGGGTATCCTGGATGCGGATATTACCGGCCCCAGTATTCCCAAAATGTTTAGTATTCGCCGGCCTCCTCAGGGAAGCGAGCTAGGTATGTTCCCTGCCGAAAGTTCGCTGGGCGTTAAGATCATGTCCCTGAACCTGTTGTTGCCCCGGGAAGACGATCCCGTCATTTGGCGGGGACCTTTGATCGCCAGCGCCGTGAAGCAGTTTTGGACCGACGTATTTTGGGGTGAGCTGGACTATCTATTGGTCGATCTGCCGCCGGGTACCGGAGATGCGCCCCTTACGGTGCTCCAGTCCCTGCCCCTGGCCGGACTGGTGATTGTCACTTCCCCCCAGGAACTGGCCAACATGGTGGTCCGCAAGGCCATCAAGATGGCATCCATGCTGGAAGTAAAGATACTGGGCCTGGTGGAGAACATGAGCTACATTCTGTGCCCGGGCTGCGGTAGAAAGTTTTACCCCTTCGGGCCGAGCCGCGCCGAAGAAGCGGCGGCCAGGGTGGGCATCCCCCTACTGGGAGTCCTACCCCTGGACCCGGATTTGACTGCCCTGTGCGACCGCGGGGAGATAGAGAATTATCACGGCATACTAGGGGAACGGGTGCGGGATTTTGCGGCTAAGATGCAGTTGTGACCTTGCCCGGATCTCGAACAAAGGAGGAGGCAAGGGTGGCGAAGGCCGTTGAAATAGTTACCCTGGTAGACAATGTGGTATTTAGGCGGGGGCTGTTGGCTGAGCACGGGCTGGCCTTTCTTATTCGCGCGGGAGGCCGGACCGTTTTATTCGATACGGGCGCCGGGGCCGCGGTAGTGCATAATGCTTTGAGCCTGGGTATGGACCCCCGCGATATCAATGCAGCAGTCTTGAGCCACGGCCATGACGATCATACAGGAGGCTTAAAGAAGATTTGCGAGATTACCGGGCCTCAGCCGGTCTATGCCCATCCCGACGCCCTGGCGGCCAAATACCGGGTGAAGCCCGGGAAAGAGCCACAGTATATAGGAATTCCCTGGTCGCGGGAAGAGTTGGAGAAAACCGGGGCCATGCTTCATTTACACAGGGAACCGGTGGCGTTGGCTGAAGGTGTCGTGGCCACCGGTGAGATTCCGCGCGTTTACGGTTTTGAGGCCTTGAGCCCGGAGTTTTGCGTTCTCGCGGGAGGAGAGTATGTTCAGGATAGGCTGTTGGACGACCAGGCCTTGGTTCTGGATACGCGGGAAGGATTGGTTGTGATTCTCGGTTGTGCTCATGCTGGCCTTATTAATACCCTGGAATACATTCTGCAACTTATGGGTTCCAGCCGGATATACGCCGTTATCGGTGGCACCCACCTAAAAGATGCCGACGCCGAACGCCTGGAGAAGACCGCCAAGGAGTTGTCCCGCTTCGATCTGCAGTATTTTATAGCCGGCCATTGCACGGGATTGGCCGCCGGTGCGGCCTTGTACCGGGCTTTAGGCGACAAGTTGCTCTTTAACGAGGTGGGCCGCGTGTTTAAAGTGGGGTAAGAAAATGCCGAGCCACTTTTTCCCCGGGGGGAGAAAAGGGATGAGACTTCTGGAAGATGTGAGGAAAAAGTTTATTGAGCTGGTCACCGCCCATGAATTATTAAAAGAAAGTATACAAGTCGTAGACGCCAGGCCTTTAAAGCCCGAAGAAGCAATTGGCCGGCCCGACCGCCAGGACTATCCGCTGCTAAAGGGCAAGGAAGTGATGCTCCAGGCACAGTTCCGGTCCGGCCGTGGGCAAGCCTTTACCGATATGCCGGGCAACTATGAGGGTACGATAAAAGAGGTACTGGAACTCCCGCTAAAAAGTAATTTTGCCAGGGCCGTCTTTGTGGCCACCCTCAACGCCGTAATGCGCCACTTAAACTTGATAGATAGGACGGTCCACTGCCGGGACCGGGAGCCGGAGGAATGCGCCGGCCAACTGGTAACTTATATCCGAGAGCGTTTTGGAAATCCTCGCATTGCCTTTATCGGCCTCCAACCGGCTATGGTCGTTAAGCTGGCGGAATGTTTTCCCCTGCGGGTGGTTGATTTGGACCCGGAAAACGTGGGACAGCAAAAGGGTAGAGCCATCGTAGAAGATGTTTCCCGCACACCCGAAATTATAGAATGGGGCGATATTATAGTAGCCACCGGGACCACGGCGGTAAATGCCACCCTGGAACCTTTGCTGGGCAAAAAGCCGGTTGTCTTTTACGGGGTTACGATTGCCGGTATTGCCTACCTCTCCGGCCTTGAGCGCTACTGTTTTTGCGGCCACTGAATTTAACGCATAACATTATTGACATATGACCATAATAGGTGTATACTACAATTGAAACAAACATATGACCATAACAAAGGAGGGAGTGTCAATGCCGAGGGGTGACAGGACAGGTCCTTGGGGTCTGGGCCCTATGACCGGCAGAAGGGCCGGTTACTGCGCCGGCTTTCCCGTCCCAGGCTTTATGAACCCGGGTTGGTGGGGCGGCTTCCGCAGGTTCTGGGGGGGCCTGGGCCGGGGGTGGCGGCACATGTACTACGCCACGGGACTGCCCGGCTGGATGAGAGGCGGGTGGTGGGCCCCACCCTTTCCCGGCGCGGTTCCTACCCCGGGGGAAGCGGTTCCTGAGATGGAACTGTTAAAGCAGCAGGCCAGCTTTCTGGAGAAGCACCTTCAAGCTATTAGGGCCCAAATTGATGCCCTGCAACAGCAGAAAAAGCAAGAAGAAAAAGAGGAATAATCTCTTAAATACTTCTAAAGTCAAAGCCGGGAAGGCCCGGCTATTTTTATTGTGCGCCGGCATGGGCGTTAACCTGGCAGGAAGACGCGGGTGCAGCCGAAGCAGCAGGAATGGGCTGGACTCTTTAACCGTTCTTTGCTTACAGGTGTGGGGGCTCCTGACTTTATCAGTTTCAACTTGTTTTCGAAACAGGGACCCGCAAAAAATCTAGGTTTGCGGGCTCAAAGCCGGCCAGGAAGCGAAACCGGAAGAACCGCCACCTTTTCAACATGCAGGTGGATGTGGTATTTTACGACGTAAAGACCTTTTCTTTTGCCAGCGTCGAAGCCGATACTCTACGAGATTTTGGCTTCAGTAAAGACGGCAAGTACAACTGTACGGTTCAGAAACCTTTTAGAGATTAACGGTTAGAGTTTCCTTTACACTCAGACCAAATTACGCCGGAATACGGCCACAGGCGATTCTCCCTATCAGGGGGCAGCCATATTTCATGTTTTTAGGTCCTCGTTATCCAGAGCCCCCGGCCTAAGCAAAATTCACCTCCTTTCCCAGGTGGCCCGTATTAAAGGGCGCCAAACTGGCGGCGCCCTTTAATCCTGCAAAATTTTTGCCGCACCGTTTTGTTCCATTATTTCCCGCACCCTGGCCGCCTCATGGCGGGGCACTTCCACGGCAACCACTATCCCTGCCCCCGCTTCACCGGCCAGAAAGTCGGTATAGGCCCCTATTTCCCATAGGCCCTCGCGCTCGGTTTTTAAAAAGGGTATCTCCCTGGGGTTTCTTCTCTGCTCGAAAGACTTGCTGAGGTCGGAAACGATCATGTCCCGGCGGTCGAAGCCGGCTGCCTCAAGGCTGTCGATTAACCCGCCTACCTGGTCCTGGTTGGGTACGATACCAATGATCCTGGGCACCAAGACCACCTCCTTTATCCTTCCTGTGGGGATAGTCTATACAATTTTTTGGGAAAATAAACCCCGGCGGGATCAACCCTCCTTAGACCTGAGTTATCCCCACTTTTTGCAGGGCAGGCCTGTTTAGGCTTGGAAGCGAGCGACTAAACC
>DOLC01000081.1 GCA_003509545.1 Peptococcaceae bacterium | reverse complement strand
CAAAAACAATGCCGGCCCGGAGGGAAGTTATTTTCGGGGTAGCGGTGAGGACGAAAGCAGGTAAGGAGGTAAGGTAACTGCATACATTTGGTATATCCGTGGAGTAGGCGACCGGTTCTAGAAAAAGTTCCTTGCAACAGGAGGGGGAGGTTATGCGGCGCAAATATTTGCTTCTCTTAGCCGGGCTTTTGATGGCGGTTATGGTCTTCCTTACGGCCTGCGGCGGCCAAGGCCGGGCCGGGGGCGAAGGCCAGGGACAGGCGCCCCGGGAGCTTATTTTCGGAAGCGGCGGGGCCGGCGGCTCGTGGTACCTGCTGGCAGCCCAATTCAGCGAAGTTATGAAGCAGACCCACCCGGAAATACGCGTTACCCCCGTGGAGAGCGGGGCGATTGCCAATATCCGGCAAGTAAATAAAGGCACGGATATGGATATCGGGCTGGCGTCCCTGCCGGACGTCCTTATGGCCCTGGGTAAGCAAGGCACCTTTGCCGAGGACGACATCGACAATGTAGCGCCGATAATGAATTTTGCCCTGGATTATGTACATCTGACGGTTCTGGCTAACAGCAACATTTGGGGCGTAGAAGACCTGGCCGACAAGGTCATCTGCCCCGGTCCCCAGGGCTTCGGGAGCGAGGTCATAACCCGGCAGATCCTTGAACTCTACGGCCTCGATTACGAGAAGATCAAGGCCAACGGCGGGGGAGTCTCTTTTGTAACCTGGGCGGAAGCTGTTACCCTGCTGAAGGACGGCCATGCCGATATGGCCCACTTTAAGGGAGCCGTGCCCCAAGCCAATATTATGGAACTGGAGGCCACCCATAAGGCTCGGGTCCTATCCATCCCCGACGACAAGCTCGACATCTTCCTGGCTAAGTATCCCGGGTACCGTAAGGGCCTGATCCCCCCGGGCACCTACAAGGGGCAGACCGAGGACGCTTCCACCCTGGCCCATACTTCGGTAATTTTCGTCCGTAAAGATCTGCCTGAAGATACTGTATATACCCTTACTAAGGTTCTGATGGAGAACCGCGAGCGCTTCAACAATATCGGGGGCATAAACATTACCGAGAAGCCCATAGAGGGTATCAACCCCGGGATACTGCATCCCGGTGCTAAGCGGTATTACGAAGAACAGGGGATTCTGTAAACATTTCAACGGTCGGCAGGTGTTTTCCCCGCCTCCGGGGTGGGGAAAACACCTGTTTTCCCGGTCTAGAGGAGTGAAGGAATAAATGCCTTCCGGAACCTCCGAGAAAGGGGAAAATCCCATAACCGGACAGATCCAAATAGGGCAGAATACGGTCATAGAAAGTATCAGGGCCAGTGGCCTGGCGGGCCAGGGCCCGTGGCGGTTGCTATTCGTCGCCTTTGCCGTGGCCCTCGGCGTCTTCTCCCTTTACACCGGCTTCTTCGGCCTCCGGGAGCCGTGGGCCAACAGGATGATCCATGTTGTCCTCGTATTGTCGGCGGCTTTTGCCGGGGAAGTCGCCCTGGGTAAGGGGAGGACCAGCCTCCTTACCTTGCTCGTGGCTGCGGCGGGCCTGGTTTTGACCCTGGCGGTGGGCCTCTACTCCCTGGCGGAGTATGAAAGCATCATTCTACGGGTAGGGGACCCGAGCCAAGGGGACAAAATCATCGGCACGGCGCTGATTGTAGCCGTGCTTCTGGCCTCCGTGAGGCGGCTGGGCTGGCCCATAACTCTGGTGGCTCTTCTCTTCATTGCCTATGCCCTCTTTGGCTACCTTTTCCCGGGTGAACTGTACTTCCGGGGCATGAGCTACTCTATGTTTATCAGCTCCCTTTTTAACCAGACCACGGGGATTCTCGGGGTACCCATTCAGGTGGCCGCTCAATATGTAATCATGTTTATCATTTTCGGCGCTTTCCTAACCAGATCGGGGGCCGGCGATTTCTTTATCAAGATAGCCTTTGCCCTGAGCGGCAGGATGTGGGGCGGGCCGGCCAAGGCTGCAGTAGTGGCCAGCGCCCTTATGGCCACCATTAACGGCAGCGGGGTGGCCAACGCCGTGGCCACGGGGTCCATCACCATTCCCCTCATGAAGCGGGTCGGCTACGCGCCGCACTTCGCGGCGGCCGTGGAAGCCGCGGCGTCCAACGGGGGTATGATCATGCCCCCCATTATGGCCTCCGTGGCCTTTCTCATTGCGGAGTTCACCCGGACGCCCTACGCCAAGATTATGCTCCACGGCCTCTTCCCGGCCCTGCTGTATTTCCTGGCCGTCTTCCTCATGGTGCACTTCGAGGCCAAGAAAAAGAATCTCGCTCCCCTCGAAAACAAAAATTTGCCTACCGTGGGGGAAGCTTTGAAAGAGGGCTGGTATTACCTGCTGCCCATCTTTCTCCTGGTTTTCATGCTCTTTAGGGGTTATTCCCCCATGCTGGCGGCTTCGGTGGGCTCCCTTCTCATGGTAATTCTATCCTACCTTAAAAAGGAAACGAGGATGGGGCCGTGGGAGATACTGGCGGCGGTGGAGGAAGGGGTCACCAATACTATTACCGTGTCCACAGCCTGCGCCGTGGCGGGGATAGTGGTGGGGGTGATTACCGGTACGGGCCTGGGCATAAAGTTTTCTTCCATGATCCTGGCCGTGGCCGGAGACAGCCTGTTCCTGGTCCTGGTACTGACCATGGTGAGCTCCATAGTCCTGGGCATGGGCATGACCGCGGCGGCCGTCTACGTGATAGTGTCGGCCCTTACGGTACCCGCCCTTATAGAGATGGGCGTCCTGGAAATGCCCGCCCACTTCTTCGTCTACTACTACGGCATAGCCTCGGCCATAACTCCTCCGGTGGCCCTGGCCGCCTACGGGGCAGCCGGCATTGCCGGCGCTGACCAGAACCAAACGGCCGTGACCGCCTGCAAGCTGGCCATAGTAACCTTCCTGATTCCCTTCGCCTTCGTGTACCATCCCGCCCTAATGGCCATAGGCAGCGTTCCGGAAATAATCCTAGCCGTGGGGACGGCTACGGCGGGGGTCATAGCCCTGGCGGCGGGCCTCTCCGGCTGGCTCCTGGGCCGGGTCACCCCGGCCGGCAAGGTGCTGCTGGTTGCCGGGGGTCTTGCCCTGATCAGCCACTTAACCTGGGCGAACATCGCCGGGGCCGCAGTGTTGGTGGGGCTGTTCCTCGTCCAGGTGCGGCGGCCTAGGGCAGGCGCCGCCGGGCCGCGCACTCTCTAGGTGGTCCCGGCGGGCCGTTACCGGCCCCATTTCCTCAACATGCTGAGCTGCACGATCCGCGGGTGGAAGATGATGGTGTTGTAGCACAGCCGCTGGTCGTAGAGGTCGAAGAAGAGCTCCTCCCAGGAAATAAGAGGCCGGGCCTCCGGCAGCTCAAAGATCTCCACCAGCCGGTCGTCGGCCAGGAGGGGCTGGAAGGTTAGGATGGAATGGGATACCTCGGCGTTGCAGCACCCCTTAAGGACGTCCACAATAGTGAGGCCTGCCGGCAAGTCCTTTATGTCGGTAACAACGTGGAACCGGGGAATCCGGATGGTGATGAACACCGCGGTCCGGCCGTCGGCCAGGTACAGCCGATCGAAAACGTAAAGGCGGGTTTCTTCCGGCGCCAGCCTCAACTTTTCGGCCACGTAGGGAGGCGGTTCCTCTTCCCGGAAGTTTCGGTGAGCCACCGCCACCTGGTAACCGCTGGCCTTGAGGAGGCGGGCGATGTCCGAGATGAGGTCGATGCGCATCCGGTTCTCCAGGGCGCTGGGGTGCACGAAATTGCCCACCCCGTGCTTCTTGGACACCACACCTTCCCGGGCCAGGATCATCAGGGCCTCCCGGATGGTGGCCCGGCTGATGCCCAGGCTTTCCGCCAGTTCTTCTTCGGGCGGGAGCCGGTTTTCCGGAAACCTGCCCTTTAGAACCATGTCGATAATGGCTTCTTTGGCCTTCATGTAGAGGGGTGTCAGGTGAAGTTTGTGCATTGTCTATCTCGGCTCCTCGAAGTTCTGAAACTATATTAAATAACAATTCCAATTCGCGCAAGGGGCCGTGGAGTCCTCCTCCCCAGGAAGATAAATCCTGTTCTGGGGATAAAAAAATTTCGGGGAAGAGGTAGGAGTTCCGTACCTCTTGGCGAATATATATAAAGCCAGACTGAAATAACCGCAGGATGGAGGGAGTCACATTGCAGACCGACCTGAAGGGCAAGCACTTGATCACCCTGCAGGAGTGGACCAAGGAGGAAATCGAGACCCTTCTGGACCTGTCCTTTGAGCTTAAGCGCCGGAAGATGCTCCGGGAAAAGCACCACCTGTTGGAGGACCGCACCTTTTACATGCTCTTTTTCGAAGAGTCCACCCGCACCCGGAATGCTTTCGAGACGGGCATGACCCAGCTCGGGGGCCACGCCATCTATCTTACCCCCAAGATGACCCAGATCGACCATGGCGAGACGGCCAAGGATACGGTGGAGGTTTTGGGCCGCTTCGGGGACGGCATCGGGGTGCGCAACTGCGCCTATAAGAAGGGCAACGCCTATATGCGGGAGCTGGCCCGATGGGCCAAGATCCCGGTGATCAACATGCAGTGCGACCTTTACCATCCCACCCAGGCCCTGGCCGACCTCATGACCATCCGGGAAAAATTCGGCCAGAACCTGCGGGGTCTTAAATTCGTCATTTCCTGGACCTATGCGCCCAAATATATCCGGCCCCTGTCCATGCCCCAGTCCTTAATCCTCTTAATGCCGCGCTTCGGCATGGACGTCACCCTGGCCCACCCTCCTGAGTTCCACCTCCTACCGGAGATCGTGGACCAGGCCAAGAAGAACGCCGAAGAAGCCGGGGTCAAGTTCGAGATCGTCCACGACATGGACGAGGCCTGCAAGGACGCCCATGTAGTGTACGCCAAGAGCTGGGGCCCCATCGCCTACACCGGCAGCGATACCGAAGGCGCCGAACTCATTGAAAAATATAAGGACTGGGTGTGCAACGGGCGCCGCATGGGCCTGGCCAAGCCCGAGGCCATCTACATGCACTGCATGCCCGCCGACCGGGGCATAGAGGTTACGGAAGACGTTATCGACGGACCCCAGTCGGTCATCTACGACGAAGCCGAAAACCGGCTCCACACCATCAAGGCCATCCTGGCGGCCACCATGCGCTAGGTAAAGGCCGGCCGGAGGCGCTCGCCGGCCGAGATGGCCGGTACGGCGGCCAAGGGAGGGTCGGCAGCCCGGCGGCGAGGACGGGTCGGGCGGTACAGGGAGCCGCCCTCTCACGGCGGGAACCGCCGGGTGTGCCGAAGACCTTTTGCCCCCTCCCTGCTCCCGGCGCAGGAGCCCGAGGGCGTTGGGGCGCCCCGGGTGCGCCGGGAGCAGGTTTTAAGCTGAGCGAAGCGGGAAGGGGAGAGGAGCGGTGGTGGATCTACTGCTGCGGCGGGCCAGGCTCATGGACGGGTCCTTCCAGGACATTACCGTCCGGGACGGGAGAATCCTGGAAATGGGTACGGACCTTTCGTGCGCGGCCCGGGAAACTATAGACGTCGGGGGCAGGCTGGTGATCCCGGCCTTTGTGGACGCCCACACCCACCTCGAGAAGGCCCTGGTGGGGGTGGTCGCGGGAGCGGCTTCCCTGGAAGACGCCATCCTGGCCTTCGCCCGCCTCTACGATAACCTCACCAAGGAGGATGTACAGGCCAGGGCGGCGCGCGTGCTGGAAATGGCCGTAGGCCACGGCACGGGCACCATGCGGAGCCACGTTACGGTGGTCCCCGAGATCGGCCTGGTGGCCCTGGAGGCCCTCCTGGAGCTTAAGGAGAAGTACGCGTCTATCATCGACCTCCAGCTGGTGGCCATGCCGGCGGGGGTGGACTACGTCCTGGACCGGGCCACCCTTGAGCTCCTGGAAGAGGCCGCCCGCCTGGGCGTGGATGCCCTGGGCGGCGCGCCCCATCTCTCCCGGGACCCCTTTGAGAGCATAGACAAAACCCTCTACCTGGCCGAGAAGTACGGCCTGCCCCTGGATTTCCACGTGGACGAGCACGACGAGCCGGACGTGCGGACCCTGGAGTACTTGGCGGAGCGGGCGAGGGAGAGGGGCTTGACCGGCCGCGTGGTGGCCGGCCACTGCTGCGCCCTCGCCGCGGTGCCCGATGACGTGGCCCACCGGGTCATCGAGAAGGTGAGGGAGGCGGGCCTCAGTATCATCACCTTGCCCTCCTGCAACCTCTACCTCATGGGGAGGAAGGATAAGCAGCCGGTCCGCCGGGGGGTTACCCGGGTGCGGGAACTGCTGGCCGCCGGGGTGAACGTGGCCTATGCTTCCGACAACATCCGCGATCCCTTCCGGCCCTTCGGCAACGCCGACATGCTGGAGGAGGCCCTGATTACCGCCCAGGTGCTGCAAATGGGGCTGCCCGGGGAACTGGAGACCGTCCTCAGGATGGGCACCTACAACGCGGCGGCCGCCGCCGGTTTGGGGGAGGCCTACGGTCTCCGGCCGGGGGCTTGGGCCGACCTGGTGGTGCTGGAGGCGGGGAGCCCGGCGGAGGCGGTTATCTCCCAGGCGGCCAAATCTTACGTGTTCAAACGAGGCCGGCTGGTGGCCCGCGGTAGCAAACACACGGAAATATATAGGCAGGTGGACTGATGCCCGGCGGTATACAGCAGGGCAAGGCAGGAAAACGCCTAGGCACGTCGAATACTATACTTTAAATCCTCAGTATCATTAAAACAGTGGTGATAAGCGGTGCAAATACAGGCCTTGCAGAAGTTTGTTAACAGTCTGCAGGATGACATAGTTACCTTTTTACGCGATTTTATCGCCATTCCCAGCCCTTCCGGACGGGAGAAGGAGGCGGCCGACTTCCTTCTGGCCGGGATGCAGGAGCTGGGGTTCGATGAGGTGTGGCGGGATTCTACGGGCAGCGTGGCCGGCCGTCTGGGTAGAGGTAAGACGATTATCCTCTATGATGCTCACATGGACACCGTGGAGGCCGGCGATCCGGCCGAGTGGGGGTTCGACCCCTTGAAGGGCAAATACGAGAATGGGGTGGTCTACGGCCGTGGCGCCAGCGATGATAAGGGATGCCTCACCGCCATGGCCTTTGCGGGAAAGGTGATAAAGGATCTCAATTTGCTAGGGGACTTTACCCTGTACGTGGTAGGCGTGGTGGGGGAAGAGATAGGCGAGGGGCTGGCCATCCGGAATTTCCTGGAGGAGACCGGCATCCGCCCCCATTACGTTGTCATCGGGGAGGCCAGCGACCTGCGGCTGTGCAGGGGACATCGGGGCCGGGCCCTTTTGAAGGTGAGGGTGCCGGGCCGGGCGGGCCATGCCAGCGCCCCCGAAAGGGCGGACAACGCCCTGTCTAAAGCCGCGGCCATCATCCGGGAAGTAGAGCGCTTACCGGAGAAGTTTGCCTCGGACCCCCTGCTGGGCAAAGGCAGCATTGCAGCCACCAAGGTGGATTGCAAGACCCCTTCCCTAAACACCATTCCCGGGGAGTGCCTCCTCTACCTGGACCGGAGGCTTACCGTTGGCGAAACCCGGGAGCTCTGCTTGGAGCAGGTAAGGGAGATCGCGGCGCCCTTCGGTGCCGAGGTAGAGATTATGCGGTGCGATGAGCCCGGCTATATGGGGAGGACCATAGGAGGGGAGGAGTTCTTCCCGGCCTGGAGCGTGCCGGAGGACCATCCCCTGATCCAGGCCGGAGCCGAGGCCTTCCGGCGCGTCCTGGGGCGCGAGCCCGTCATCGGCCGCTGGGACTTCAGTACCGACGGTACCTATACTGCGGGCGTGGCCGGGATCCCCACTTTGGGCTTTGGACCGGGCTCGGAGGAGCATCCCCATACCGTTAGAGATCAGATCTCAGTACCACAACTTTTGGAAGCCCTAAAGGTCTATGCCTATCTGCCCAACATCCTGGCCGGGGAGAGCCAGGGGGAGGAGGACCGGTAGATGCCCGTTAAACTCCTGGGCCTTTCGGGCAGCCCCCGGAAGGGCGCGACGGAGCACGTAGTGGAGGAGGCCCTTAAGGCCGCGAGGGAGGCCTTCCCCCAGATATACACGGAGCTCATGGTCCTTCGGGGCCGCAAGGTGGCGCCGTGCAACGGGTGCGGTTATTGCAAGAAGAACAAAACCCGCTGCTGTATTCAGGACGATATGCAGGAGCTCTTCGACCGTTTCGTGGCCGCCGATGCCTTTCTGGTGGCTTCGCCGGTGTACGTAATGGGGCCCACACCCCAACTGGCGGCCTTCTTCAGCCGATTGCGGCCGGTGCACCACGTCTTCCCGGAGGCTCTGCGCAATAAGGTAGGCGGGGCCATCGCCGTGGGAGGTACCCGGAACGGCGGCCAGGAGGTGGCCGTCAACTGGATAATCAATTACCTCCTGACCCGCGGCCTGGTGGTGGTGGGCGGCGAGATCGGGGGCTATGCGGGCGGCAAAGTATGGTCCCAAGACCGGGGGGCCGAAGGGGCAGGCCGTGACGACATCGGTATGGACACGGTGAAGGGGCTGGCCCGGAAGGTGGCCGAGGTGGCGGTAATCATGCACGAGGGGCGGAAGGCCCTCAAAGGCACGCCTTAGGGCGAGAATACAGTGAATATTACGGGTCCGGGGTGAGGGGGCTGCGGGCCGGCTGCGGAGTTTGGCCCCCCACGGCGGTAAGCTATAAACTCCGGTAATTGACGGTAGGATTAACGGGGTAGACGCTCATGCCGCGTGTGCGGCACCGGCAGAAGGATGAAAACAGCGGGCCGGCACTTCTCCCTCGCGAGGGATTTGGTCCGAGGGGATGAGCATTGAGTTATCCCCACTTCTTGCAGGCCAGGCCTGCTTGGGCT
>DOLC01000046.1:694-7249 GCA_003509545.1 Peptococcaceae bacterium | reverse complement strand
TCAAAACTGGGGATAACTCAGGGGGTGAAGTCCTTGATCGCCAGTATGACCGGATACGGGAGGGGTCAAGCCGCCGAAGCCGGCACGGCGGTAGTGGTGGAAGCCAGGTCGGTGAACAGCCGATTTCTGGATATAAACATACGCCTGCCCCGGGCCTATTTGGCCCTGGAGGACGCCATCCGGTCGGAAGTCAAAAAGCGGTTTGCCAGGGGGCATATCGACGTATTCGTTAGCATTAGCGAAGAAAATCCGGAAAAACAGCCCATATCCGTTGACAAGGGCCGAGCAATGGCTTATTATAATGCCTTGAAGGAACTGGCACAGATTTTGGGTGTGCCGGAGGATATTACCGCCGCCCAGGTGTTGACCCTGCCCGACGTCCTCATAGTGGGCAGTCCTGCCGGCCGGGAAGATACCTTGTGGCCCCTCCTCTATAGGGCCCTGGATGAGGCCCTGGGTGCCTTGGAGGCGGCCCGCCTGGCGGAAGGAGCCCGGCTGCAGGGGGACCTTAAGGAACGGGCCCGCACAGTGGAGCAGTATATTGAAGCCATCGGCCGGCGGGCGCCCCAGGTGCCCGTAGAGTATGCGGCGCGGCTGCGGGAGAAAATGGCCCGGTTGGTGCAGGGCATAGAAGGGCTAGATTCCCACCGCCTGGAGATGGAAGTGGCCCTCTTGGCCGAACGGTGCGACATCCACGAAGAACTTGTCAGGCTGGGGAGCCACCTGGAGGAATGGCGGGCGTTGCTTGAGGCCCGGGGGGCAGTAGGGCGGAGGTTGGATTTTCTCCTACAAGAAATGTTCCGGGAAATCAACACCATTGGGGCCAAAGCCAACGACCTGGAAATAAGTCGGATGGTGATAGCTGTTAAGGGTGAGCTGGAGAAAATGAAGGAACAGGTGCAGAACGTAGAATAAGACCCTGGAGGAGGCTGTATGGACAAACTCATTAACATTGGGTTTGGCAACATTGTTTCGGCGCGGCGCATCGTCGCCATAGTCAGCCCGGAATCGGCCCCCATAAAACGTATTATCCAGGAGGCCCGGGACCGGGGAATGTTGATCGATGCTACCTACGGGCGCCGCACCCGCGCGGTAATTATTACCGACAGCGATCATATTATCCTCTCCGCCGTTCAGCCCGAAACGGTGGCCCACCGCCTAACTTCCCGGGAATCCCAGGGCTCCGCAGAGGAGTCCGAAGGCTAAATGCGGGGACTTTTGCTGGTGCTTTCAGGGCCGTCGGGGGCGGGGAAAGGCACGGTTTGCCGGTCCCTGCGCCAGAAGTTGCCCCATCTGGGCTATTCCGTTTCGGCCACTACGAGGCCGCCCAGGCCGGGAGAGAAGGACGGAGAAAACTATTTCTTCCTCAAGCGCGAGGAGTTCCTGGCCCTCCTTGAGGAGGGAGCCTTCTTGGAATGGGCGGAGGTTTACGGCAACCTCTACGGCACCCCGCGCCGTCCGGTGGAGGAAGCCCTCGCCGGGGGGCGAGATATGATTTTAGAGATCGATACCCAGGGCGCGGCCCAAGTTAAGAAGCATTACCCCGACGGCGTCTTCATTTTCGTCATCCCCCCCACCTTCGAGGAACTCGAGGAGCGGATAAGGAAAAGGGGAACAGAACCCCCCGAGGTAATCGCCACCCGCCTGGGATGGGTCGAAAAGGAACTGCGACAAATAGATCTCTACGACTACGTGGTGGTCAACGACGTGGTGGAGAGTGCCGTAGCCAAGATTGAAGCTATTATCACGGCGGAAAAGTGCCGCACCTCACGCTTCAAGACACACTGGCAACAGCCCTTCTGGCATAAGGAGGCGCAAACAACATGAACCGCCCGTCCATCGATGAGCTGCTGCGGCAGGTAAACAGCAAGTACGCTCTGGCCGTCCTAGCCGCCAAAAGGGCCCGGATGCTTTCCCAGGAAAAACTCGAGAATCAGTATCCCAAGGGCACCAAGGCGGTAACCGTGGCCCTGCAAGAAATCGCCCAGGGCAAATTGCAAGTGGAATGGGGCCGGAAAAAGCCGTGAACGCCTTGCAGGGAAAAAAGATCCTCCTGGGCGTCTGCGGGGGGATAGCAGCTTACAAGGCGGCCGACCTGTGCAGGATGCTGGTAAAAGAAGGGGCCCGGGTGCAGGTCATCATGACGCGGGCAGGCCGGGAATTCATCACCCCCCTTACCTTGAGTACCCTGTCCGGCAACCCCGTCCTTACGGACACCTTTGATTCTGCGGGCAGGAACCCCCTGATCCATATCGAAGCGGCGGAAGGGGCGGATTTACTGTTAATCGCCCCGGCCACGGCTAATATCATCGGCAAGCTGGCCGCCGGCATAGCCGACGATTTGCTTACCACCACGGCCCTGGCGGTCACCTGCCCGTCCTTGCTGGCCCCGGCCATGAACGCCAACATGTATGCCAAGGAGGTAGTTCAGGACAACCTGGCCCTCCTGAAAAAGAGGGGCTGGGGGATTATCGAGCCGGAAGAGGGAGTCTTGGCCTGCGGCGCCCGGGGCAAGGGCCGGCTGGCCCCGCTGACGGCGATCATGGCGGAGGTGCGCCGGGCGCTGTCTCCCCAGGATTTTGCCGGCCGGACGGTGCTCGTTACCGCCGGCGGCACCAGGGAGCCGCTGGACCCGGTTCGCTGCCTGACCAACCGGAGCTCCGGGAAAATGGGCTACGCCCTGGCCCGGGCGGCATGGGAAAGGGGTGCCAGAGTTATTCTGGTCACTACGGCCACGGAGGTCGAGCCGCCATGGGGGATCGACCTCCGCCGGGTAGAGACGGCCGCCGAAATGGCCCGGGAGGTGCTGGGCCTCTTTCCCCAGGTGGACGTGGTCATCAAGGCGGCCGCGGTGGCGGATTTCCGCCCGTCCCGTCCGGCTGCGGAAAAGATAAAAAAGGGCGACCAGGAGGTCCTTACCGTTACCCTGGAGCCCACGGTGGACATCCTGGCCGAACTGGGCAGGAGAAAAGAAAAACAAATCCTGGTGGGTTTCGCGGCGGAAACCGGCCGGGCCCTGGAACAAGGGGCTCAAAAAATGAAGGCCAAGAAGGCAGACCTAATGGTGGTCAACGATGTTACCCGGGAGGGGGCGGGTTTCGGCAGCGATACCAACCAGGTTACTTTACTCTATCCCGACGGCCGCCGGGATGAGTTGCCCCTGCTGCCTAAACCGGAAGTAGCCCACCGCATTCTGGACGCCGTGAAGACCCTACCGGCCTTCGCCGAGTCAACGGGACTTTAAAGAGGGAGGAGTGACAACTTGGGACGCAGACTTTTTACTTCGGAGTCCGTCACCGAGGGCCATCCCGATAAAATGGCCGACCGCATTGCCGATACAGTCCTGGATGCCATACTGGAAAAGGACCCCTGGGCCCGCGTGGCCTGCGAAGTCCTGGTGAGTACCGGTTTGGTCTTGGTGGCCGGACAGATAACGACCGATTGCTATGTGGACATCCCCCGGATAGTACGGGATACGGTAAGGGATATAGGCTACACCCGCGCCAAATTCGGCTTCGACGGCGACACCTGTGCGGTGGTTACTTCCATCGACGAACAGTCTCCCGACATTGCCATGGGCGTCGACGAGGCGTGGGAGAAGCGGGCGGGACTGGAGGAGGATGAAGCGGCCACTCTAGGGGCTGGAGACCAGGGTATGATGTTCGGATACGCCACTAAAGAGACGCCCGAACTGATGCCCCTCCCCATTTCCCTGGCCCACAAATTGACCCGCAGGCTGGCCGAGGTTCGCAAGGAGCGCATCCTGCCCTACTTGCGGCCGGACGGGAAATCCCAGGTCACGGTAGAGTACGACGGGGACAGGCCGGTACGGGTCGATACCGTGGTCATCTCCGCCCAGCACCGCCCGGACATAGACCTGGAAGACTTGAGGGAAGGAATACTGCACGAAGTAATCTATAAGGTCATTCCCGGAGAAATGCTGGACAAAAACACCAGGTACTTTATCAACCCCACAGGTCGTTTCGTTATAGGAGGACCCCAGGGAGATACCGGGCTAACGGGGCGAAAGATCATTGTAGACACCTACGGCGGGATGGCCCGGCATGGCGGCGGAGCCCTCTCGGGAAAGGACGCTACCAAAGTAGACCGGTCCGGGTCCTACGCCGCCCGGTATGTGGCCAAGAACATCGTGGCCGCCGGGCTGGCCGAACGCTGTGAGGTGCAGGTGGCCTACGCCATAGGGGTTGCCCGTCCCGTTTCCATTAGCATCGACACCTTCGGAACAGGAGTCCTGCCCGACGACCGGCTGGTAGAGATAATCAAAGAGCACTTCGACTTAAGGCCGGGGGCCATTATTCGCGATTTGGGCCTGCGCCGTCCCATTTACCGGCCCGTTTCGGTGTACGGGCATTTCGGCCGGGAGGATTTGGACCTTCCGTGGGAACGCCTGGACAAGGTGGAAGCCCTGCGCGCGGCGGCGGGAATTTGAGGCGGAGTACTGAGAAGGGCCGTCGCCCAAGGGTGGCGGGCGCTGTAAAGTAAGAAGAATACCGGTAGGACGGGAGGCGGCGAAAGGGGGGCGGCTGCGAAGGCCTCGGGGAGTTGCCGAAGGCCGGTTTTCGTAGCCGCCCTATTTTCCCGGAAGCCGCAGGGGAGGGGTTCTTCAGTGCCACTGGGGGCTATTTTTTTGACGGCTTTTACGGTGGGGCTTTCCGGGGCCATGATGCCCGGCCCCCTTCTGACGGTGACCATTGGCGAGGCGGCCCGCCGGGGTTTTGCGGCCGGACCCCTTCTGGTCGTGGGCCACGGTATTCTGGAGGGTGTGCTGGTAGTCGCCCTGGCCATGGGGTTGGGGTCCTTTTTGGCTGCGGGTCCGGTAGCCAAAACCATTGCCGTGATAGGCGGGGTATTCCTGATATACATGGGTTGGGGGATAGTCCGGGACGCCTGGCACGGGCGGGTGGAGTTAAGGGTAGATCCCGCCCGGGGAGAAGCCCCAGGCGAAACCGGTTCTTCACCTCCCAAGTACATGCACCCGGTCCTGGCCGGAATCCTGGTCAGCCTATCCAATCCCTACTGGACCCTATGGTGGGCCACGGTGGGTTTGGGTTACATAGTCTTATCCTTGAAGCACGGCGTGCCCGGCCTGGTAAGCTTCTTCAGCGGGCACATCCTGTCCGACCTGGTCTGGTATAGTCTAGTGGCGGCAGCGGTCTCCAAAGGCCGGCAGTGGGTAAAGCCCCCGGTCTACCGGGGAATACTGGCGGTTTGCGGCCTGTTCCTTATTTTCCTGGGGGGCTCCTTCACCTTCTGGGGCCTCGGCGGCAACGCACCCTGATTTTACTTAATCTTCCGGGACCCGTCAGCCTTTCTTGGGCCCTTGGCTGAGGTATCTCCAGTTTTCGCCATGGTGGCCATGCTTTGGCTTGAAAGCGAGCGACTAAGGCCGAGCGGTAGCCAAACTTAACGAGGCCGAAAGCGGAGGCGGACCCGAGGGCATGAGAGACCTGCGGCCAGCAACTGAGACAGGAGGTCGAATTTGCTGGGAAGTCCGCCGGAGCTTGAGGCCGAGCGATAGTTTGGCCCGCGAGGGTTTCCGGAGCGAGCGTAAGCCAAAGCAGGCTGAAAAGTGGGGAGACGTCAGGGCCCTTGGAAATTGCCAGGGTGCCGTCCCTTGTGCTATATTAATTTAGAGGTGGTCAACATGATCATGGACCCCGCAACCGTCAAACAGCTGGCGGCCAGCATCATTTACCGGGCGGTCCTGGACTTAATATATAAAGACGAAAGTTCACCCTATTGGCATAGCGCCAAGACCTTTTTCGATTCGGCGTGGTTTGAAGACTTGGCGGAATACCTGGGTTACGATACGGCGGCCGTAAAAAAGGCCGTAGAAAAAATCTGCGCCAACCCCGAGCACTACAAGGCCCTCTTGCGCTCCCTGAACTAACCCGCTCCGCCTTCCTTTGCAGCACAGCTTCCCCGTCTATCCCCCACTGTGTCCGTCTCAAGATATTGTAGCCCTTCCCTGTGGAAGGCTACACTAGCTCCAGTTCTACTTTTCGCCCTCTAAAGCTCAAAAACATCCGACTACCCCACAAGAGCCCAAAGACTTGGCCGGCTCAGTTCCCGTCCTTATGGGGTTGACGACGATCACTTGTGCCGCGCGCCGAGTGCGAACGCCGGCTGAGAAAATGGGGAAGAAGAGCCGGTTGACGCTGTAAGGGCTTCGGCAGGAAAAGTGGCGGCGATTGGCGAATAAAACAAATTGTGAGGAAGGTTTAACATGGAAAACGGCCAACTGACCTGGATCACCAATTTCATTTGGGGCATCGCCGACGACGTGTTGCGCGACCTCTACGTGCGCGGGAAATACCGTGACGTCATTCTCCCGATGACCGTGATCCGCCGACTGGATGCGGTATTGGAGCCCACCAAGCAGGCCGTGCTCGACATGAAGGCCTCGCTCGACAAGGCGGGGATCGTACACCAGGATGCTGCTCTGCGACAGGCCGCCGGTCAAGCCTTCTACAACACCTCCCCCTTCACGCTACGCGACCTCAAGGCGCGTGCCAGCCGCCAGCAACTGGAGGC
>DOLC01000046.1:0-363 GCA_003509545.1 Peptococcaceae bacterium | reverse complement strand
CTACCTCGATGGCTTCTCGCCCAACGTGCAGGAGATCATCGACAACTTCGAGTTCCGCAACCAAATCCCCCGCCTGGCCAAAGCCGACGCCCTGGGTACGCTCATCGAGAAGTTCCTAGACCCGTCCATCAACCTGAGTCCTTACCCTGTGCTGGGCAGCGACGGCACCGTCCGGCTGCCCGGCCTCGACAATCACGCCATGGGCACCATCTTCGAGGAGCTGGTGCGCCGCTTCAACGAGGAAAACAACGAAGAAGCCGGCGAGCACTGGACACCCCGGGACGCCGTGCGCCTGATGGCCCGCCTCATCTTCGAGCCCATCGCCGACCAAATCACCGACGGCACCTACCTGCTCTACGACGG